>JBBRUH010000298.1:0-7205 GCA_038248005.1 Cytophagales bacterium
GATTTCTAATTAATGCAGATGTAAATGCTAGTTACAATATTATCAAAAAAGTAGCTCCAAAGATTTTCAATGGAGTAGAGGCTGTCGTAGTCCAGCCAGATAGATATTTTTCTATAAAATAAATGACTATTATACAGTAAAAGACATCGTAATTATCTTTAATAAATAATAAATCCAATGAAAGTAGCCCTATTTAGTTTTCATAAATTTGAAGAACCTTATTTTGAAAATGTTAAATCTGATAAGCATCAAATACAATTTCTTAATGCTGAGCTTTCGATTAAAACAGCTCCTTTAAGTGTGGGGTTTGATGCAGTAAGTTTATTTGTAAGTGATGATGCTTCTGCTCCAGTACTTGAAATTTTGCACAAAAATGGAGTTCGTTTCATTGCTTTGCGTTCTGCTGGATACAATAATGTCGATTTGGACAAAGCCAAAGAGCTTGGCATCCGAGTAGCAAGAGTACCCGCTTATTCTCCCTTTTCGGTAGCTGAACACACCATAGCCCTCATGCTTGCCCTAAACAGGAAATTGATACGAGCTCATTTTCGTATTATGGAACAGAATTTTTCCTTGGATGGATTGACAGGTTTTGATATGAATGGGAAAACCGTGGGAATTATGGGTACAGGAAAAATAGGTGCTGTGATAGCCCGTATTTTGCATGGTTTTGGATGCCATTTACTGGCATTTGACAAAAATGAAAACGAGGAGATAAAACAAAAATACCATGTAGAATATACTGATTGTAAATCTCTGTGTGAGCAATCTGATATCATCACATTACACCTACCACTTAATGAACACACAAAGTATGTCATTAATGCCTCTTGCATTAGCCAAATGAAAAAAGGCGTGATGCTCATCAATACCAGCCGTGGAGCTTTAGTGAATACCAGTGAAGTAGTTCAGGCATTAAAAAGTAGTCATATAGGGTATTTTGGGATGGATGTCTATGAAGAAGAAGAAGGACTTTTTTTTGAAGACCATTCGGATGATATTCTACAAGACGACACGATTGCCCGCCTTATGACTTTTCAAAATGTATTGATTACAAGTCATCAAGGTTTTCTCACCAAAACATCCTTAAAAAATATTGCTAAAACAACGATGTATAACTTAGACTGTTTTGAGAAAGCACATACTTGCGAAAACGAAATAAAAATATAATGTTGTGAAAACAAGTAGGGATAAGTCATGACTTGTCCCTACAACAACTCCGCCGTTGCTTGTATCCTCACAGGCGACTACTCAAATATGTGAATAATGTAACTATCATACAATTTTGTGTAATACTCCTCCATTTAGACATGCTTACCTTTGTTATATACTGATTTTATTAAATCATGGCAAACACAAATCACAAAACAATTGCTGTTATTGTAGCCCACCCAGAGAAATAAAATATATCAAAGCACTCTTGAACTAACGGTTTAAGGTGCGATAGAGAAACCGAAAGAATCTTTAGACTCCATGAAGATGAAAAGACTGTTAAAAATTGGGATGCCTATACAAAAGCACAGAATCAACTCATTAGGCGATGCAGCCAGATACCTTGGCATATCATTCTGGCAAATAAGCACTAATATCGGGGTTATTCTGTTGCCAAAATATTCACAGAATATCTTCAACAACTCAATTTAAAACATCCTAATTCATAAAAAAAATAGATTATGAAACATAAACAAATAAAATTTATAGATAAAATACTTCATGAGCCGTCATACGGTTGGAAAAATGAAACTGGGAAATTAGTAACTCCCACAATCAAGGAACTTTTTAGAGAAGCCTTTAAAAAAATAAATATATTCCATAGTCGAAAAAATTGGCTCTCTGCTTCTGGGGTATTAATGGTTGCTTCCATGTTGCCTTTTTTTTATTTTTTCGTAACACAATACCTGAGCTTGCTTACTATATTGATTCTCTTTTTTTATTCAATGATTATCATGAGTACTCATAGTACTATTTGGTATCACAGGTATAGCACCCATAAGTCTTACACATTCAGTCATCCTATCTGGAGGTTCATCACCAAAAATCTAGTCATTAGAACCGTCCCAGAAGAGACATACGTGGTTTCCCACCATGTACACCATGCAAAATCAGACCTACCAGGAGATCCTTATAATGCCAAAGCTGGTTTTTGGTATTGCATGCTTGCAGACTTTAATCACCAAAGCATTGCAAGGGATTTGGATGAACAAGAATATGGAAAGCTAAAACATTTTTTATCGAATACTGGTGTGCAAATACATAGCTATAAGAATTACCAAAAATGGGGAACGCTCTCGACACCGCTGTATATTTTTGGTTTGTGGGCAATTAATTGGACTTTTTGGATTTCTGCTTTCTATGCTATTGGCGGTAGTGCTTTGGTATGTACCACTTTTAGTGCAGCCATGCTTTGGTATATTCTGGTTCGTGCCTTTAACTATACGGGGCATGGAAAGGGGGAAGTAGCTCATAAAGATGGAGTAGATTTCGACAGGAGAAACTTATCCATCAACCAAACTAGACCAGGCTTGTTTGCAGGAGAATGGCACAATAACCATCATCTTTATCCAAATAGTGCAAGAGCTGGGTTTCTTCCCTATCAAATTGACATCGCATGGATTTATATTTATTGCCTTTCAAAAATAGGGGCGGTCTCTTCTTACAAAGACTCTAAAAAGGAGTTCTTAGAGAAATATGTGCAATAGCCCAGTGCCGTTTCAACCAGTTCCACTTTTAATTACAAACTACGTCAAATATTTTTTATGAAATTAATCGTGATTTACTTGATAGTGAAAGTTTTAGAATGCAAAATATGTGAATCATGTAACTAACATACAATTTTGTGTAATACTTACTGGTTTAGACATGCTTACCTTTGTTACATATTAATTTATCACATAAAAATTATACAAAATGAATAAGTCAAAGATGTTGATTATTTCAGGCTTTCTGTTTTTAGCATTTATACTACCATTAAATCTAAAAGCAAGTGCTAATGCCAAGTCTGCTCCCAACGATTCTACCAAAACCATTCAATTAGCTGAAGCAAATGCTTTACTTTATCGGCTAAGAGAGATTAAAGAGACTGATAAGTCTAAGATGAACTCTACTCAAAAGAAAGAGTTGAGAAAAGAGGCTCATACCTTAAAAAAAGAATTTAGAGCAAATACCAATGGAGGAATCTATCTTTCTGTGGGCGTAATCATCCTTATTGTTCTATTATTAGTCCTTTTGCTTTAAATAAGATTGTCTAAAGTCGTTTAAGGTACAGATGCTTGAACGAGATAAGTGCTGGTGCAAGCATTTTCGCTTGCACCTCAACGAATAATCAAGAGCTTAAACCTGCCTAAACTAAGTGTTGAATTTTCCCAGCTTTGTTAATCAATGAAATAAAATGAAAAAGTTAATTTTAGTATTTATATCAAGCATATTCTTAACAAGTTGTAGCACCCCTACCAAAAAGATGGAGCTTGCAAAGAAAAATGTTACTAGTGCAGAAAAGGATTTAGCAGATGCAAAAGAAGATTTGACAGATGCAAATAAGGACTTGGGCACAGCCGAAGAAGCAAACCTGAAAGATATTGAAAAGTACAGAAAAGAAATAGCTGAAAAAATAAAAGAAAATAATCAAAACATCGCTGATTTGAAATCAAGAATACAAGACAGAAATAAAGATATCAGCACAGATTACAAAGAAAAGGTAGCCGTACTTGAGCAAAAAAACAATGAGTTGAAAGATAAAATGAATGCTTATAAACTGGATGCAGTAGATAGATGGGAAAGATTCAAATCTGAATTTAACCATGATATGGAAGCACTAGATAAGTCATTCAAAGATTTGAAAGCCAAAAATGAAAGTGAAAAGCCTGAATAACATGGGTAAACTTATCACTATCAAATTATTACAAACTTATTACTCATCACTTACTAAGTTATAGATTTTAAAAACACGCTAAACAAAAAATATGGGAAATTTACTTTATACGGTTGCAGTAGTATTGATTATTATTTGGGCAGTTGGCTTCGTCGGTTATAGTTATACAGGTGGTGGAATAATTCATGTTCTATTATTGATAGCTGCAATTGCTATATTATTGAGGGTTATCCAGGGAAGAAGAATCATTTAAACAAAAACTAACTTAATTATTAATTTGACTAATACGGGTAGGTACATCTCAATATATTTTTGATGATTACTTACCCTATTTTTTTATTAAAAAGAATACCTTTAGAGGTGTAAACAAAGACACTTACACTAATATTTACCTTGTCTAATTACTTCAATAGTGTTACACAATATAAAAATTTATCCCGTTGCCTATGTCTGCATAAGCAACTAGGTAGATGGTCAAAATTAGTTTGCATTTTGATGTTCTTATAAAAAACTGATTATCAGTATTTTAATAAGAAAACTCATCAATTATCATTTATAACTCATTACTTAATTTAAAATATATAACCATCTCTAAACACCCAAAGAATGAAAATCCCTGTTGAAAGAAAAGACATCAAGATAGCACCTGACTTTAAAAGAGTCATTGTGCGTTTTTATAATCCTAATTATCATGGGGATGAAAAATCTAGGTCAATCATTGAGAAAGTAATCACTATGTCTGAACAAGAAGCTGAAAGAGCTTTGACACAAACATTGCGTGAATTTGCAAGAAGACATAGGAATATCACAAAAATTTTTGACCGCCATTTTGAAAGAGTAAAATACCTCTTACTTGACTTAAATGTAGATGAATTTACACTCTCTATGTATAAAAAATTATTAATCGGTGCTTATTTTACGATGGAATATTCTGTAGAATCAGCTGCATTATTTAATCCATCCATCGTAGAAGCACCTGATCAAATGGACTTGGAAGAAGGACAAATGCGGGTAATTATTAGTTTCAGAGCGGTGGGTGAAGGTCATATATCTTCTATTGTTTTCAGAAGTGGTGTCCTTGACTGGGACCATAACATTCATTTTCAACCTCTTTCCAGTCGCATTGACCAAGCTGATATAGTTAAACATGTGGCTTACGAAAAGAAATCTTTTCTTAAAAAATTAAGGGAAATGAAAGTTTCCAAAGAAGTATGCACCCTGATTTCACAAGCACTGAGCGAGGTATTTACTTATAAAGAATTACAAAACATAGTAGATATTATTCTTACCACACACGATTTTGATGTTGAAAAACAAAAAAATATCAAAGAAATTATTTGGCTGGCAGATTTTCACTATGATGTTAATTTTTCGTTGGATACAGATATTTCAGAAAGAGTTATTTTTCCAGTTTCAGAATCTGAAAGCAAAGGAGTGGAAGATGCACGATTTGTAAAATTTGTAGATGATGATGGTACTGCTACTTATTATGCTACTTATACGGCTTATGATGGATTTGCTATTTTACCTAAATTAATCCAAACACGTGATTTTTGCAATTTTAAAATTATGCCGTTGCACGGGAATGGTGCTCAAAATAAAAATCTTGCTTTATTTCCAAGAAAAATCAAAGGGAGATATGCCATGATTGCCCGCATTGATGGTCAAAATAATTTCTTGATGTACTCCAACAAAATAAATATTTGGGAAGACCCTATCGTCATCCAAAAACCAAAATATCCCTGGGAATTTGTGCAATTAGGTAACTGTGGCTCACCCATCGAAACTAGCAAAGGATGGTTGATGATTACTCATGGTGTAGGCCCTATGCGTAAATATTCTCTCGGAGCGACTTTGTTAGATATAGATGACCCTTCCCACGAAATCGGTCGATTAAAAGAACCTTTGCTTGCCCCTAACCCAGATGAACGTGAAGGATATGTACCCAATGTAGTCTATTCTTGTGGTTCGGTGATACACAATGAAGAGCTATTTATTCCTTATGCCATGTCTGATTATGCTTCCAGTTTTATGACTGTCAACCTAGAATTACTTCTTGAAAAAATACTCAGTGATTCAAAAGATGAGGTAAATGAATGAGTGAGTTATTAGTCTGTAATAAGCTGATAATCCTTCGTCTTATTCATTTCTTCATAGCCTAGAGGTTGCAACCTCTGGGCTATGAAGAAATATCTAGTCTAAAATCTTATGATACACTTTTAGGTAATCTTCTACCATTTTTTGTTGGCTAAATTGTGATTTTGCCCAATCGTGACAATGTTTTCTATCAATCTTTGGAATATCTGCCAAGACTTCTAAAGCTTCCTCTACGGTTTTTATCAAAAAACCACTTTTTCTATCCTTGATTAATTCAGGCATAGAACCTCTGTTAAAAGCAATTACTGGAGTACCACAAAGCATTGCTTCTGCCACACTAAGCCCGAAAGGCTCTTCAAAATGGATGGGATGTAATAAAGCCTTTGCTTCGCCCAGTAATTTGTTACGCTGTTCAGGGCCTACATTTCCTACATAGATAATTTGTTCATCATTCAGATAAGGCTTGACTTTCTCTTGAAAATAGTTTTGATCTTGTACCAAACCACAAATGAATAGTTTCATTCCTGATTTCTTTGCAATCTGTATGGCTTCATACGTACCTTTATGAGGGTGAATCCTCCCAAAATATAACAAATATTCTTGAGGTTTTGGGTTAAAAATAAACTCTTCTTCCCGAATACCATTATACACGGTGGCTATGTAATCAAGTTCATCAGATTGGTCAGAATTGCTGATAGATACATAGTCGCTAGAGTCATTATATTTTTTATATACAGGAATGATTTTTGGCGATGAAAAGCCGTGAATAGTGGTCAAGACAGGAGTTTTAATCAACCTTGAATAGGTAAGAGGCAGAAAATCAAAATGATTGTGAATTAAATCAAACTCGTGGGCTACTTCCATCACAGAACTGATGTGCATACATTCCCACACTTTGGCATCTATCTCAGGGTTTTCTGCATAGCCTTGTTGCACACTAGAAACCAATTTTCCCTTCGTCAATGAATCTCCTGTGGCAAAAAGAGTAACCTCAATACCTGCTTTTATAAGTCCTTCTGTAATATTAGAGGCGACCTGTTCCCAAGGTCCGTATTTTCGGGGTGGTGTTCTCCAAGCAATGGATGAAAGTATAGCTATTTTCATCCATCAAAATTGGCAATATTTAAGCCTTAGTCTATTATATGTTTATAGAATAATCTTACATATATCACACATTTTAGGCTAAAATCCTACAAATCCTGATTCAGACATTTTCGGATTAGCAAGAGAAACCCTCTCC
>JBBRUH010000299.1:0-7186 GCA_038248005.1 Cytophagales bacterium
CAAGAAACAGCATTAACTATCTCTTCGGATGGACAAACAATCTACTTTTCTAGTGATCGTCCAGGTGGACAAGGTGGATTAGATATTTATATGAGTAAGTTGGAAAATGGAGACTGGGGAAAAGCTACTAACCTAGGAAGCCCAGTAAATACTTCTTATGATGATGATGCACCGTTCCTAAGTATTAATGGAAAATTACTTTATTTTAGCTCAAGAGGACACAATACTATGGGCGGATATGATATCTTCAAATCAGTATCACAAGGTGATAACAAATGGAGTGACCCTACCAACTTGGGGTATCCTATTAATGGCCCTGATGATGATGTTCATTTAGTACTGACAGAAGACAACAAAAAAGGATATTATGTATCTAATGACCCTAGCGGAATGGGATATGAAGATATTTACTCTTTAACTGCTCCTAAGCAAACCCTGCTACCATTAGATAAATCAGGGCTTACACTCACAACGCCTCCTTCTGCTAGAATTACGAAAGTGCCAGAGCCTAATTTTGCATTTAGAGTATTATTTGATTTTGACCAAAGTACTATCCGCCAAAATGATAAAGAGTCAGTAGAAAATCTTTATGGTTTTATGAATGATAACCCTACAGTAAGAATAGAACTAGGAGGACACACTTGTGATATTGGTAGCCTTCAATATAACCAAGCACTTTCTGATAGAAGAGCCAAGGCTGTTTCTAATTATTTGATTGAGCGAGGCGTAGATGCTAACCGTATGGAGGTTAAAGGATATAGTTATACAACTCCTTCAGTACCTAATACTTCTCCTTCTAATCGTGCATTGAACCGCCGTACAGAGTTCTCTGTAATTGAGAAATAGAACTTTGTTAATGTAGCATTAAAAAAAGCAACTTTCTGTAGAAAGTTGCTTTTTTTTGCTTTAAAAAAATCATATATGAAATTAGAATCTGATATGAAAGAAGATAATAAAAGCTTACTACCTCAGTTTGTAGAAACAAAAAAGAAAAAACTTAACCGTGAAGAAAAATTCTTTAATAGCCGAATCAACACAATTAAGGAACTTAAAGAAAAAATAGGCAAAGCAAATGAAGCTCTAGAGGAGTTTCAAAGGCTAGGGCAAAAAGAACTTGCCCCTGTTGCACAAAAAATCCATAATGAGAAGGTAAAGTTTCTAAAAATACTTGATAAGAGCTATGACCTCAAATACTTCCGTAAAAAAGAAAAAGAAAAAATCGCATACCTTATTCTGGAAGAAATAGAAGAAATAGGTTTAGAAGATGAATTCTTAGATGAATTAGAAAATAAGTACCGTATTCTTCTTTATGGAGAAAGTAAAGCTGAGGAGATGGATGAGGAGGATGAAGATGAAGATGAAGACAATGACTTTAATCATCACAATCAAAAAGATATGTTTAATGAATTCTTTAAGTTCTTATCAGGAGAAGAAGAACATGATAAAAAGCAATCCAACAGAAAAAAGACAGCAAATCAAATAAAAGCAGAGGAAAAAAAACAAGCCGAAGAAAAAAAACTCAGCAAAACTACCAGAACACTCTATACCGAATTAGTAAAAGTTCTTCATCCTGATAAAGAGCCTGATGAAGATAAACGACTTCAAAAAACTGAAATCATGAAAAAGGTCACTGAAGCCTATAAAAATGATGATTACTTTGAACTAATGAAGTTACAGATAGAGTACTTAGAAGGTGTAGGTGGTAAGGATATAAAGGATGTTTCAAAGGATACGCTCAAACAATATAACAAAATACTTCTAGAGCAAAAGAAAGCCTTAGAGTTAGAATGGAGTATGCTCACCAATCCTTTTTCTCCGTTTGGTATTATGATTGAAAACTGCGTCAAAAACATTAGCTATCTTCACTATAAAATCAAAACTGATAAATCACAAATGAACAGCCTTCAAAAAAAATTAGCTAATAATAATAAACTTTTTGAGCAAGATAAAAAGAACCTTAGAGAATATTTAAAAAGTGTTGAACTAGACGATGATGATGAGTTTGGAGGCTTTTTAGATGATTTTTTTGGTAATCTATGATATTCTAAGTGATGCGTTTTGCTAGTAAAATTTTGATAATCAGCTGTTTATAACAAAATTAAAATATAAACTGCTTTTTGACAAATCACTTAAAATTTAAAAATGGGCTGTTGGTCTAACCTTCCAACAGCCCGATACCAACAACAGGAATCGAACCTGCGGCCATCTGCGTGACAGGCAGAAGCTCTACCAGCTGAGCTATGTTAGCGGAGCTACTTTTGTAGCTATGAATCCTTCACAAAATACTACCCCTACTTTTTACATTGTCGCCTTTGCTCTGCCACTGAGCTATGCCCCAAGATAAATACCTGAATGAATCTTGTTGGGGCACATGGAATCGAACCATAGCACTAGGCAATTGACAGTTTGTAGATTAAAGAGAAGAACTTCTAAGTCTAAAACTACGGAACGAAACTCTAAAGCTAAATTTTGGAAAAATTCTGTTACGCAAAATCCCAAAAGTGATTTACAATAAATACAATGCTAAGACTATTTCCGTAAGACAAAGTTAAGAGATATATCATTAATAACTTGTGATTTCAATGAAAATTATATATCTTAATTGTACAAATTAAGAATGAAAGGTTAAATAATTTTGTTTTATACTAAATTCTAAAAATAAAAAAGATTTAGAACTTTACCTAAAATAAAACAAATACCCCAATTCACTTTGTTTAATTCGAAACTAATGGGCATAGTCATACAATACACAGTATATGATATTCTAAAATCATTCATCTTATGAAAAAAACATTTAGTTATCTCATACTTTTCATAGGGCTTTCTCTTGCTGGTACACCCGTATTAGCCCAATTAGATTTTATAGGATTTCATTTCAAATCTTCAAAAAGAAAAAAAGTTAGTTTTAACTTTGAGCTATATAATAATTTGATGGTGCTTCAGATGGCTGTCAACCATTTAGATACACTCAACTTTGTGATAGATACTGGTGTATGTTATACGCTGATTACTGATCCCGAAGTAATGAAACAGCTTAATCTAATCTGCTACCGCCAAATAAAAGTAACTGGTGCAGGGGGTGTAGAAGATGGACTACAGGGCTACATCACTAATGTAAAGTCTATGAGTTTTGGAGGTATCCAAACTATTAATCATAACCTTATCGTATTAGAGCGAGATGTACTACATCTATCTAGATATGCTGGCATCAAAATACACGGCTTGATTGGCTATGATTTATTTAGCCGTTTTGTGGTTAAGATAGACTATCTTTCTAAAAAAATAACTTTTTATGATCCTAAACATTTTAGTTATAAAGGCAAAGGTGAACGTTTTCCGTTGAGTATTGAAGAAATGAAGCCCTATGTCCAAGCAGAAGCTATTCTATCTTCTGGCAATATTCCCGTCAAATTGATAATAGATACTGGTGCAGGTCATTCTCTCTCTTTGGAACAAGGAGCACACCCTAGTATCCAGATTCCTAATCAGAATATTCCTTCTAACCTTGGGATGACACTTAGTGGAATGATTCAAGGAGCTATTGGACGGATTAAGAAGTTTAAAATTGGCTCTTACGAAATGAAAAAAGTAATTACTTCTTTTCCTGATTCATCTTCATTAAAGCACGTTAAAGGGTCTTCTAATCGCCAAGGAAATATAGGGCTTGGTGTACTTAGGCGTTTTATGTTAATCTTAAATTACCCTCATAATGAAGTAATTCTTAGACCTAATCGCTCTTTTAAAGAACCTTTTGAATTTAATACTAGTGGTATAGACTTAATAGCCGATACACCTGATTACAAAACTATCAAGGTTGGTTCTGTCCGAAAAAACTCGCCAGCAGATGACGTAGGTATTAAAGAAGGAGATGAAGTTATTTCTATTGATAATTACATGACTAATGACCTTAATATGAATGAAGTCTATAAAATACTCAATAAAAAAGAAGGGAAAAAGACTCTTTTATTAATTAGAAGAAAGGGATCTTTCTTTATGAAAGAGATTAAACTAAAACAACCTATTTAGTCAATCACTTTTTCTTATTTGCTCAAGCTGATAAAGCCCAATAAAACAAATTATTGGGCTTTATTAAAATCAAAATAATGACTTAAACTTATAACTTGACGTGACTCAAACGACCAGCCGCTTTAGCTTTCTTAATCACTACCTCAATACCATTTTTATTAATAGTACGAAGTGCTGTACTTGACACTTTTAACGTAATCCATTCTCCTGAAGTAGGAAGAAAGAATCGTTTCTTGTGTAAGTTAGGATAAAACTTACGACGGGTCTTATTATTTGCATGAGAAACATTGTTTCCCGATTGAGTACACTTTCCTGTAATTTCACAAACTCTTGCCATGATACAAACATTTTTTTATAACAAAATCAAAAAGAGTGTGCAAATATAGTGTTTTTTTGTTTTTATATCGCCTTTACATCTAAAAAGATATAGGAATAGTAAAAAACTTAAATTTTAGTCTTGATTATCTTAAGTTCATCTATTACTTGACCTGCAATAGTTTTTATTTGTTGTATTTTTTGAGTTGCATTAGGGCTATTGTGCTGATTAGCTTGTGCCATTTTTTCTACTTCCAGACAAAGCTGAGATAGCCCCAAAGCACCTACACTGCGGCTACTAGACTTATACTTATGGACTGCACTACGCAATGTCTCAGCAGTTTTGCTTTGGAAGCCTTTGTCTATGTTTTGAAGTAAGGTAGGTGTATCTTTGATGAATACATCTATGATTTGCTTCACAAAAGCACTCCCATTACCTGTTTTTTTTAATTCTTCTAGGGTATTTAAATTAATATGGCTCATTTTGTATAAGGTTGATTTTTTAAACTTATTTATTTTTTAACGGAAATCATGTTCAAATAGATTCAATCAAGGTTGCCTAATATCAATTAAAAAAAATATTAACTAGATGGTCATTACATCCAAACTAAATTTATTACCTTTATATAAATTAAACCCCTACTAATATGCATACTGTTAGTTTTAAGACATTTGCCAACACTGGAGAGGCACAACCTCAAGAACTTAAAGTTGAGTATATCCCAGAGTCAGATATGTTGATTTTTTCGATAGCTGGTAAAGAAATATTCAATACCAACTATAATGATAACTTTGAGTCTATTTTGAGAGCAATAGATGCCATACAGACGATACCCAATTTTTAAACAAAGAAAGGAGTTAGTCCGCTTGAAGAAGCCATTGTAGTGCTTCTTCATAGCTTTTAAAAGACTTACTGACCATTGTACTTTTCCCAAATCTTTGCTCTTGAGTCTTATGCATGGCATCTACTGACATTTTAGAGGATAGCTCGGCATAAAATCGATCTGAAACCACAACCGCAGTATAATTTATACCTTGGTATCGAAGTTTATCTACAGCCATAGGAAACCAACTTTCTTTAAACCACTTAGTCCCCTCAGAAGAAAGTACTTTTACCTCTCTCTCATTATTAAGCCATCTGAGTATTTTATACTCTTCTGCGATTTCTAAAGCTTTAAGCCAAGCTTCCTGTATGCTCTCAAGATTAGGTACACCTTGAGCATTGATAATGAGTATATTTTTTTCTGATAAATACTCTAATGTGTAGTATTTATTTTTAAAAAGAGTTTTGGATGTTTCTTCCATATTTTATATAGATTTGAGATATTAAACTGTAACTTCCTATTATGTGTGTATGTGATAAGTCTATGATTTTCTTCGATTTCTTTGTGATTTCTGCCTGTATTCATTTATCATTCATTTTTATTTTTTGAAAAATTTCTTTTTAAGTAGCAACAGGTTTTTGAATATTTAAAATGACTTTAATTTGGCAAATAATTGGTTTTCTTTTTTTCTAAAAATACAACTTTTGCTGGAATAAAAGAACTTTCACTTTTATATAAAAGTTGTTTGTAAATCCTGAAGTACATAATCAAAGCTAAGAAATTGATAAATGACCAAGTTTCCATTTTGTGTTTGTCCTTGCATATAACTTACGTCTGCTTCTAAAATATTTTTATAAGCATCATAGGTATTTTCTACTTCATTTCTACTCTTAAAAAAGCTGAAAATATCTTTTGGACTTTTGACTTTTTTGAGTCAGTAATCAAGTGTTGTTGTTCCTATAGCATGTTTTCTTTCATAAAATTTTTCTAAGGTATTGCCTTTTGTTCTTGGGTGTGTGTGTTAGCCTTGTCACTGTTATCATCTTTTGTAGTAAGTACTTGGGTTTGCACTGCTACTTCTATGGTTTATTATCAAGCCTGCCTCAGTGATGCGACCTACCAAACGCTCAGTCTTTTTACGGCTTTTTTTCCTTTCTTTGTCCCAAAAAGAGCTTACTTTGTAGATATAATAATATTTCCAAAATTGGCGAATTTCTATGCCTGAGGTTTTGTGGGTAAGTACCTAGCTTGGATATTCTTTTTTGCTTATATCTATTACGTATTGCGTAATAGAAAAATAAAGTTTTTTTCTACAAAAAAATGGAATACCCATAATTTCTCACTAAATCCCCTTTTTTTCTTTCTTTAAAGAACTATTACGTATAATTAGGGAAGTTAAGGCTTAATTAGGTCATTTAATAACTCTATCGAGTAAACTACTTCGTTTAAAACAGTAAATAAATGAATTTTTTAAAAAAAATAAACCGCAGATTAAACCTATTGGAATTAGGTAAGTCTATAAATTCAAATTTTTAAGTAATTATATATTTTCCAATTAAAAAAAAGCAATATGAATTTACTAGCCCAATTCCGCAATTTTTCTTTATTAGTACTTGCACTTTGTGCTTTTACAGCTTGTCAAAATGATGAAGAAAATCCTTTTACTACCAATGATGCTCAGTCTTTAGAAGATAATACAGAGGCAGAGTTTATCTTTGATGATGCCCTTACCCTTGGTATAGCAGTAGGCAACTCACGCTCAGGTCAGATAGATAGTGGCAGACCTAGTGGTGGAGAGTTTGATAAAGATGGTGATGAAGATACGTTTGGCCCTTGTGTAACCATCACATTTGAAAACCTAGAAGAATACAAAAAAATTACCATTGATTTTGGTACAGAAGGTTGTACTGGTTTTGATAACAAACTTCGCAAAGGAAAAGTAATCTTGACTTTCACAGCTCGTCATTTTGTGCCAGGCAGTGTAGTTACTACTACTTTTGATGGTTACAGTGTAAATGGCA
>JBBRUH010000300.1:0-7179 GCA_038248005.1 Cytophagales bacterium
CTTCTAATATATTGCTAATGAATGTACTCTTAGAGAGCAACCACAAAAGCCAAAACACAATAGCCCAATGCAAATACATTGGATAAAAATCACGTGTATTCTGATAACGGATTTCTTTTATTTCGGTTTTTTCGTAACTATCTATTTTTTTAAAAACTCTGCTTAAGTCATCATTGCTAGTAGCACGGAAAAACTCTCCCTCACCTATCATGGCTATTTGTCTCAGAGTAGCCTCATTGATGGTATTATCTATGAGTTTTGTTGCCCCGAATAGCTTGGTTGGTACAGGCACTTTGCCATCTTTTCCTACTAAGATGCTGTATAGTTTGATACCATAAGAAGCTGAAATCTGTGTAGCAGTGATAGGATCAAGACTTCCAGCATTACTATCTCCATCACTGATGAGTATGATTACCTTAGAAGCTGAAGGAGACTCTTGCAATCTGATAGTTGCAATTCCTACTGCATTGCCTATCGCAGTGCCAGTCTCAGGAATCAAAAACTGATTAATATCTTGAATATAATTCTCGAGCATTTGATAATCAGTAGTCAAGGGAGAGAGAGAATAAGCTTTGCCAGAAAATAGTACTATTCCAATGCGGTCATACTGTCTGCCTTTGATGAAATCAACGGCTATTTTTTTGGAGGCTTCTAGACGGTTAGGGCTAAAATCTTCTATCTGCATAGACTCTGAGATGTCTAGCACAATGATAATATCAATACCCTCTGAGGTCTGCTCAGTGAGCGTATTGGTCTCTTGTGGGCGAGCAAGTGCTATTACTATAAACCCAATGGAAAGACTAATAAATATATCAGGAATAAACCGAAGAAAACGCAAAGGCGAAGGAGGTGGAAGCTGATGGCCCGAAGAAATCTCCACATGATATCTTGGAGGTAACCCAAACCTATTTCTCCACAAAAAAATCAAGGGTACTATACACAATACATACAAAATCCAGCCTTGTTCCCAGCTAAAATTTAGCCAAGTTGAAGGCAAAAACCAATGCCAAGAAAGCCACTCCCAATGTCCAAAACCTACTTCCATATTATCTTTCTCTGAGAATAATTCGTCTTTTTTCAAACTGCTGCACAGCTATTTGTCTGAGCTTATTGAGAGAATTACCTAATTCTTCTGAAAACTCTTTGCCATACAAAGCACGGTCAATATTTTTAAGTGAGCTTGCCAAGCTTTGATCAGGGATGGCACGACTTATCTCTTTAGAGGTATAGCTACTAAAAGGCTTTTCTACCAAAAACTCTAAGTGCTTTTTCCAGATACTTATTATTTTTTCTATATCTGCTATGTTCTCTCTGTTTTTAATACGAGTCAATAGCCTTGAAAAATCATTCAAAAAAATCTGATGCCTTGCCCTGAACTGAAATAAACTATATACTTTCCTAATCTGTTTTCCTAGCAAACCCCATATCCCCAAAATAACTACAAAAAATATAAAAACACCCATTACTAAATAAGGATAATTAAAATAAATAGGCAAAGGTGTTTCTTTAGTATCCGTCTTAAAATCAAGGGTATCTATCTCAGCAGATACTACTTCTCTCAAAAAAACAGAGTCTAGTTCTGTATTAATCAGCAGAGAATCGCCTTGGTCAAGGATATAAATAGGCATTTGCAAAGTAAAATAAGGGGCGATATCAAAAATAGTAAATTCATAGACAGCACTATCGAGGCTACTTTGGGCATCTGTGAGGGTAGGAAAATACGTTTTTTTTAGGAATTGGAGGTTTTTAAAATCATAAGTAGAATCAGGGAACAAGACCTGTACATCAGTAGAATGCCTGATGCTTAAGGCATAAGTAATTCGCTCACCGAGGGCAAGGCTGTCCTTCATAAAAACGCCTTTGGGTTTTAGTTTTTCTAAATCTTGGGCAGTAAAATCTTGCCCAAAACCTGAGATAGGTAAAGAACAAAGCAATAAGATGCGTATCATTAGTTTCTTACAAACTAATAAGCAACTACTTATCACTAATCTCTTATTTAGTACGTACATCTCGGTTTCTGATTTTAAAGAGTTTAACGAGCTGTGGCACAAAATCTTGGTCAGTCTGTATTCTAAGGTAGTTAGCCCTGTATTTACGACAGATATTTTCTAAATCTTCTTGGTTATGAGCCATTCTGTTTTTAAAATCTTTTTGAAATGAAGAAGAAGAAGTATTGACCCACCGCTGTATTTGTGTTTCTTTATCAAAAATAGGTACAAGCCCTAGTTTGGGTAGTTGGGTTTCTTTAGGGTGTACTAAATGTATAGCTATCAAGTCATGCTTGCGTGCCAGTGATTTGAGAGATTCTTGATAGCCTTCATCCAAAAAATCAGATACCAAGATGATAATACTTCGTCTCTTGATAAGGTTGAGTGCGAAGTGATTAAAAGCATCAAGATTGGTTTGTAGAGATTGTGGCGTAAGACGAAAAAGATTGAGAATAATCTCATACGCTTTTTTCATTCCCTTATCGGGCTTGATATATTTTTCTTTGCGGTCACTAAAGCAAATCAGCCCTACTTCACTTGATTCTTTGATGGCAGAAAGAGTTAAGACACTGCAGATTTCTTTGCCAATATAGATTTTACTATTCTTATCTTTCCCAAAGTTTTGTGAATCACTCACGTCTAGCAAAAAAAACACAGTTTGCTCTTTTTCTTCTTTAAAAACCTTTATGTATGTTTCATCTCCTTTGGCACTTACGTGCCAGTCTATACGGCGTACATCATCTCCGTATTGATAGGCTCGCACATCATCAAACTCTAAACCTGAACCTTTAAAAATAGAGTTAAAACTACCTCTTAACTGAGAATTTACAGCCTTACGAATACGAATTTCGTAGTTTCTAATCTTAGATAAAATAGATTTTAACTCTTCACTTGTCAATGTTTCGGTGGTTTAATTTAGGTATAAGTCATTTATTCACTTTATAGAAATACAAATCCTGTTTCTTTTTCAGATTCGTTTTGAAATTTGAGCAAAGCACCCGAAAGATAAATAAAATGAGCTTTGTCTATGCAGATTTTAAGACCTTCATATTCAAATAACTCATCTTTTGCATTAGGTTTATCAAAACCAAGTAGATAGTTTCCTGCACAGCCTTGCCCTCGCCATCCTAGCCTGAGGGCATAGGGTATAGGAATTTGTTTTTCATCACGAATACGCAATATTTCTTTTCGTGCTTCGGGACTAATCTGTAGGGGTAGATGGATATTTTTACTCATTTGTTTATAAAGATTATAAAATCTCGGTAATTTGGCACAAATTTACGTAAAATAATATCTTTTTGGTCGAAGTAAGCGTTGCTTCTCCGTCCTCAGTTTTTATTAAATTCATTTTTTTGTAAGTAACTAAGTAAATATATGGAATTTCTTTTAGATTTACTAAAAATACTATTGCCTGCTGCATTGATGCTTTATGGAATGTATATCGTAGTGGAGTCTTTTGTAAAAAAAGAATTGAGCCAAATCGAAAAAAATAACGAAGCTCAAATTCAACTCAAACAAGCTGACTTATCTCTCAAACAAGCTGAGGTAGAGCTTAAAAGCAAAGAACTAGCGCTTCCTATTCGCCTCCAAGCCTATGAGCGAATGACCTTGTTTTTGGAAAGAATCTCACCTTCTCATCTAGTTCCACGCCTTAATAATCCTGACTTTACAGTTGGTTTTTTTCAGCAAGTATTAATTCAAGAAGTACGCAATGAGTTTGGACACAATCTTTCGCAACAGATTTACCTTAGTAGTGATGCATGGCTATTAATTAAGCAAGCTTTAGAAGAAAGCATTTTACTGATAAATAATTCAGCGATGGCTTTGGATGAAAATACTGATGGGGTAGAACTTGCCAAAAAAATATTAACAAATGTTCGTGAACACAGTATCAATCCTACTGAGAATGCACTTGAATTTTTGAAAGCGGAAGTAAGGACTATGTTTTGATGGCTGGATAGTGTAATTTTAGAGTAAGTGATTCATCAAAATTAGTTTATATCAGAGTTGTTACTTCTTGATTTTCAGTGATTTACGTCAATTTTTCATTTGAGAATCTTAGAATAACAATCTTTGTTGCCTAACATAAGCGTTTTTCGTAAGTAATTCCCTACGTTTTCTACATGCCCATGTGGTTATAAAAAAAGCTGAAATATTGCTAGTCAGTGCGTAACAGCTTTATTTTAGTTTTGTCGTAAATAATTGAATATCAAAATTTTACAAAAAAACTCATCACTCAACTAAACATATAGATTACCTATCCACTTCGCCAAGCACAAAATCAATAGAACCAATAATAGCTATCAAATCAGCAATCATTGCTCCTTTGGTGATTTCTGGCAATACAGAAAGATTACTAAAACTACAAGAACGAGCCTTGCAACGCACTGGCACATCACTCCTACCATCTGTACGAAAGAAAAAGCCTAACTCACCCTTTGGATTTTCGGCACGGATGTAGAAATCCATTGCCTTTGGTCGGATTTTTTTAGGGACAAGTGCCTGTGGGTCAAATTCTCTTGTGCGTTTGTGGTCTGCGGTTAGTCTTTCTAGGCATTGTGTGATGATATTGACTGATTCGTAGCACTCTTGCAAGCGTACCCAAGTTCTGTCCCAGCTATCGCCTGTAGTTCCCATTTCACCTTTGCCTATTGGTATTTCAAACTCAAGCTCAGGATAAACCGAATACCCATCCACTCGCCTGAGGTCGTATTTTAATCCAGAAGCCCTGAGCATAGGTCCAGAAACACCGTAGTTGATTGCCAAATCCATCGGTAAGACACCTACATTGGCAGTACGCTGCACAAATATTTTATTCTCAATCAGTAACTCTTGAGTCTCCAAAAGCCTAGGCTTGAGGTATTTTACAAATTCAAGGCATCTTTCTTCAAAGCCTACAGGCAAATCATAAAACAAGCCTCCTACCCAGATATAGTTATAAAGCATCCTTGCACCACAAATCCATTCAAGCAAACGCATAATATGTTCACGGTCACGCATCATCCAGAGGAAAGGCGTAAATGCTCCAATATCTACTCCATACGTGCCTAAGGCTACAAAATGAGATGCCAAGCGATTCAACTCCGCTACCAATACACGGATAAACTCTATCCTCTTAGGGATTTGCTCACTGATGCCAAGCATTTTTTCTACGCCCATCACATAGGCATGCTCAGAGTTCATAGACGCTACATAATCCATTCTATCTACATAAGGGATAATCTGATTAAAGGGCAAACTCTCTGCATGCTTCTCAAAACAGCGGTGTAGATAGCCCAAGTGAGGCACTACATCTACTATCATTTCTCCTTTTGTGATGACCTCAATCCTCAATACTCCGTGTGTGGAGGGGTGTTGAGGGCCTATGCTCAGAATCATTTCTTCTGATTTGAGGTCTTTCAGGTGGTATTTATTGGGTTCTGACTTGATTAGGTTGTCTTTTTCAAAAATATATTGAATTTCTTTTTGAGCCTTTCGATTACTTTCGTCAGGAATATTGATTTCATTGGGTTTCATGGCATTCTATGTTTTCTAGGTATTCAAAAATAGCTGCTTTAGAGAGAAATTGTTTTGAATTGGGGAGAAAATTTTAGAAAGATTGATTTACTTTTTTAAATAACAGTGTCATATTACAGTATCATTTCTTTGATACCTCTTTTCAAATAATAGTGTCATTCTCGTTTTGTCATGCCGTAGGCATCTGCTATACAGCGTAGCCTTTTTCAAATAACAGTGTTATATAATCATCCTGATTTTTTTGTAAAACCAAGAGTATGAACAACTTATAAAATTATCATTATTAGATGAATAAATTTAATTAAAAAAAGTCTTTAAAAGTATTTGCTATTAATAAAAATAGTATTACTTTAGTTTTATGTTTAACCTATTTAATTAACTACAACTATGTTGGTAAAATTCCTAAATTTCCAAATTGGAATAGTATGTAATCCAAGTACAGGAGTATGCAAACCTAAATTCAAACCAACAGGGTGTATTAAGATAAAGAGTGCAAGAACATCTCATATTGCTAGACATGGTTCTAATCAAGGAACAAGAAATCTAAGTCTATAAACTTCATATTTTTGTCTATGATAGATTAAAACCTATCATAGACTTTTCATTCTCTTTACCTTTAACCTTATATTATTATGCGTAACATATTATTCATTCTCTTATTTTTGTTAAGCATCTCTCCTCTTCAAGCTCAGAATAATTTATACCTTGGTGTATTATTAGGAGGACGAATGGAAACCACTAAATTAAATGATAGTGGAAGTGGAAATTTATTTACTAATGTAAATACTCCTTCATTAATTGCTGGTCTTTTAATAACACAAGAATTATCTGAGAAATATGCCTTAGAGTATGGATTCCATAGTAGTTCTTTGGGTACTTCTGCTATTATCCCTTCTACCAATTATCTTCTTTTTAATGAGTATCTCAATATTATTCAAGTCCCTATTCGTTTACATAGAAGAGTTTATACTTCTGAAAAAAGGGGCTTAGGGCTAGATTTAGTAGGTGGTTTTTCTTATCTCTATAACTGGAATATCGGTGTTTATGGCTCTGGAATAATTTCATATAATGATTTCAGATATGATTATATTGGTCTAAAAAGAAATATCTTTTGGTTAGACTATGGGTTACAAGTTCATAAGACAAAAGGTAGGATAAGGTATTATGCTTTTTATTATTTCAATAACGGGTTTTCTGATTTAGCAAAAATAGACGGCACTTACTCTCCCAATTCAGGAGATAATTTTAAATTAGAATCTACAGTCAGGGGTAATTCCAGAAACGTAGGAATAGGAATCCAATATGGTATAAATTTACCAACCTACAAGGAAAGACAAGATAAAAACTTGGAAAAGTCTGCTGTTAAGTTTTATGAAGTTATCAATCCCCTTGACCCCTACCGCACACTCACCCAATTCACCAAAAGAGATAGATTGGCTTTGATGGTGGGTTCACCTACGTTTTTTACACAAGACCCTAGCACGCATACAGGAGCAGGGAGTTTGAGTATAGGGTCTGCACCAGGTCTGATGATAGGCTTGGATTATTACCAAAATTATAATGCTAAATGGGCATTGCATACGGGTCTGAGGGTAGGGCAAATGCAAGCAATTTACACACATAGTATTGAGGGTGAAAGCATACAAATCCCTGTGGATTTATCAGCTACTTATCC
>JBBRUH010000301.1:0-7156 GCA_038248005.1 Cytophagales bacterium
AAAGTAGCTCCAAAGATTTTCAATGGAGTAGAGGCTGTCGTAGTCCAGCCAGATAGATATTTTTCTATAAAATAAATGACTATATGTAATCTGTTTATTGAATTATAAATTTAGCTATAACAATGAATGTTTTATTAGATACACACGTTTTGATTTGGTATTCAGAAGGAAATCCAATGCTTAGTAAACAATGGATAGAAATTATTGAAAACCCATTACATCAAAAATATTTTAGTTATATTAGTTTGTGGGAAATGAATATCAAAATTAGTATAGGAAAACTCACTTTAGTAGTTAATTCGTCTATTGAGATTGTTCCTAGAGAAATTGAGATTTTACAACCAACACTTTATGACTTAAATGAACTTTCTAAATTGTCTATGCACCATCGTGATCCATTTGATAGAATGATTATAGCACAAGCAATAAGTAATAATTTTTTATTGATGAGTAATGATGAAAATTTTAAAAAATATCCTGTTGAGTTAGTGTAAAACCAAAAACACTACCCTTGTGCTTAGTCTCAGTAAAGTGATACTAAACACTATTGCTCACTTCCTTTATTTTTTTGGATATATGGATTAATCGTAAAATATATTCTACACAAAAACCAAAATTATCCTCATTCTATTCCATTGTTGGTGTTTAGAAATGACTGTTATCGAAAATATATTCTAAAATGAATACATGGTAGCTGTTTCTAAATACTAACAACAGAGCGGAATATTTTCTGAGTACGTGACATATTCTTAGAACACGGATTTAACGGATGAGCCACAGATAAAAATCCATATAAATCCGCTAAATCTGTGTCATCCGTGTTCCAAAGAAGCTAAACTTGTTTAATTGTGGGTGTTTAGAAATGACTGAATCAAAAATATATTTTAAAATGAATACATGGTAGCTGTTTCTAAATACTAGTGACGGAGTAGAATATTTTCTAAGTACGTGACATATTCTTGGAACACGGATTTGACGGATGAGCCACAGATAAAAATCCATATAAATCCGCTAAATCTGTGTCATCCGTGTTCCAAAGAAACTAAACTTGTTTAATTGTTGGTGTTTAGGAATGACTGTTGATGCGTTTAGGTTTAAAGATTTGCGATTTATGGAACGATTACGCAATGCAAAAAGGTTGTTGGTGAAGAAACGGCTAAATTAAAATTATATGTTTGAAATAAAAACTTAGTAGCTATTTCTAAACACCAACAACAGAGTGACTAGGTGAGGGTGTATACATCATTATGTATTCACTCTTCTTTTTTAGTCAGCATATTTGATTAATAATTCGTCTTCAAATCCAAAAATTGTCAGGGCTTGCTTCATTCTGTCGAATTTACCTATATTGTCAATATTTGATTCTATAAAATATGTTTCACTTATTGGAATAGGTTGTCTAAGTCCACTATTTTCAGGTGTTTTAGTTAAGCTAAGTCTTTCCCCAATTTCTGATGTAAAAAAGGTTTCTGGTTGTAAGTCAAAAAGCTGTTTAAAAACTTCACTATATAATTTTGTAACTTGGGTTACTTCAAGTTTTTGATTAAAGAAAATTGCATACTCTAACTTTTTGTGTTTAGGGTCTTCTGCATCAAAAATGTTTATCTCGTCATTTGTTGTTTCAAGCTCTATATTGATTTCAGGAATTTCCCAAATTTTAATAAAGCGTTCTGAAATTGCATTTGCTCTTTCTTCAATTTCTACTTTATCCCATTTTGTTTTTTCTTTCAAATCTCGGTTTAGCCATAGTCTGCTGAAATTGTAACCTTGCTCTTTACCATCAATATTCATTGTTTTCTTATCAAGAAAAGGCTTATTACCCAATTTTCCATTGTTGCCCGAGAGAGTTAGATTTCCAATTGTGTTGAGGTAGTTTTCCTTTATCAAGTTATATTCATCAGCACCTAATTCTATTTTCCATTTAGCATCAGGATTTTGAGGAAAAATGTGTTCGATTGTAATATCTGAATTACCTTCTATTGCAACGGATTCATTATTCTGAAAATTTTCAAGTCGTTCTAATAAATAGGTTCTATTTTTAGGTTTAATGTTATAAACGTCTTTCTCTTTAAGTGCGTTGATTGTTTCTGTGTTTCTTGGAAAGCGTTGAACCCTAGATAAACTTAACAATATTTTTTGCAAGGAAATCAAATAATCACTTTTTTCAAAATCTTTATGATAGTAAAGCCCCATAAATATTTTGTTGAGTGCGCTTGTTGGTAAACCCAATACAAATCGTCTGAATGCAAACGACTGAACAGTTGATAAAACTGCAATGAAAGTTGCTTTATCAATTATGTCATTTGAGAAATCTTCATAGACCTTCATCAGAAACGGAAACGCAACATTTATTTCTAATCTGTTGATATATTCAAGTTGAGTCCTTACTTGTTTATCTGCTTCGTTCTTGGGATTTGTGAGTTTGTTGTAATATTCAACTAATGATTTTAGTTCTGTAAGAACAAGTTCCAAATCGTCAATAGTAGAGGTCGGATATTTGTCTTTGAACTTTGAATAAACATCCCCTTTATTTGGGATTTCCTTGTTTTTTAG
Organism: Cytophagales bacterium; assembly: GCA_038248005.1. Classification (GTDB taxonomy): domain Bacteria; phylum Bacteroidota; class Bacteroidia; order Cytophagales; family Microscillaceae; genus JAABSX01. The sequence continues at coordinate 2,554 of JBBRUH010000301.1, forward strand.
TGTCAAGTAATCACGAATAAATTCAGAAACTCTTGTTTTATTTAAGGTTTCATCCTTTGCTTTTTTTTCAATTATCTCCCAATAGTTTTTATAAATCCTGTTTTGCTCTTTTGGCTGTAACCCCATTAGGATGTAATTTCTAATAAGGTCTGCTTGTGATAGTTCAAGTCCTGTTGAGTTTAGGCTTTCAAAAATTCGCTGCGGATTATCTTTTTGTCTGTCAAGTGCAATATCAACAAAAATCAGTTTTGAAAGTCCACGTTGAATGATTTCAAAATTTTCTGCATTAATTGCAGACCTGAAGTAATCAAAATTTTCAATAATCTTTGAGTAGCCTTTAAATTCTTCTTTGTCCGATGAATTAAGAATATGTCTAAGAGCTTCTTTATTATTTTCAGTTGGTTTTAGCTTTAATTTTTCTTCTTCTGGTGCAAATTCATTAATCAAATAAGTTTTCTGAATTCTATTCACCAGTATTTGGTTATCAAGTTCCTTAGCAAGTCGGTAAAGTGCTACGTAGATTAGAGTAATTGTAGTAAGTCTTTGTTGTCCGTCGATTATAGTTAATTCCGTAATTCCTGATGCCGCATAAACGTCATCGTGAACATAAACAATACTTCCAATAAAATGTGCATTTGCCTCGTCATTTTTACCAGTTTCAATAATGTCTTGAAGAAGTTGTTTACATTGAAAAAGTGTCCAGTCGTAATTTCTTTGATAAACAGGAATTGCAAATGTTGTTTCATTCGTTGCTAAAAATTTATCTACTTTGGTTTCGCTTGCTTTCATGTTTTATTTCTTTTTATCTCCGTTATGTATTGTCTTAAAAAAATAAGACCATACAGAATTAGTATTGTATATCCAAATATAAAGCATAAAATCCAAATCTTATCTAACACTACAAAACTTAAACTATTCCATTACTGGTATAAATGACTGTTATCGAAAAAACACGCTCAAGCCCACAAATAAATCTGTGGGGGTTGGCAGATATAAACAACAAACGTGGCACTTTTAGGAAAATGCCACGTCTATGAGTTTAAGTATATGTTAGTAAGCTATTTCAAATTAAAGGTATAACTACTTTTTCTTTGTAAATCCGCCTTTGACTTTTTTCTCAGGCGTTTTTTCGTCAATTTCTATACATTCTTCTAAGGTAAGTTCTGTAGGTTCTTTATCCTTAGGGATTTTTACATTCTTTTTACCTGCTTTGATATAAGGTCCCCAGCGTCCATTGAGGATCTGAATATCAGGGTTTTCCTCAAAAATCTTGATCATTTTTTCTGCATCTGCTTTGCGTTTTTCTTGTATAATCTCAATGGCTCTTTCCTCTGCAACTTCCAATGGATCATCATTCTTACTCAAAGAATAAAACTTACTGTCATGGCGAATATAAGGCCCAAAACGACCAATAGCTGCCACCATTTTCTTGTCTTCAAACATCCCAATATCTCTTGGAAGCTTAAAGAGTTCTACGGCTTCTTCTAAAGTAATAGTGTCTATTCTTTGGTCTTTAAGAAGACTTGCACGAGGTGGTTTTTCTTCTCCTTCTACGGTTTCTCCTTTTTGCACAAAAGCACCATAGCGACCTAAAATCACTAAAACATCTTGCCCAGTTTTGGGGTCTTTGCCTAGCATACGAGAAGAAGACACATCTGCTCTATCTACTTTTTTGGTTTCTTCTACTCGCTCGTGGAAAGAGGTATAAAAATTAGACAACATTTTGACCCACTCTTTTTTACCATCGGCGATTTCATCAAATTCTTTTTCTACTTGAGCCGTAAAGGTATAATCTAAAACCCGACTAAAATGCTCTACCAAAAAATCATTTACGACTGTAGCAATGTCTGTAGGGAAGAGTTTATTTCGTTCACGACCTGTGATTTCTGTTTTTTTATTGAGCTTGATTTCATCTGATAATAGTGTAAACTCACGATAGATTCTATCTTTTCCTTCTCTATCTTCTTTGACGATGTAGCCTCTTTTAAGAATAGTAGAAATAGTAGGGGCATAGGTAGAAGGTCTGCCAATGCCCATTTCTTCCAGTTGCTTCACTAGACTTGCTTCTGCATAGCGTGCAGGTGGACGGGTAAATCTTTCAGTAGCGAGCATTTCTTTGAGTGCAAGCGTTTGACCGATTTTGAGCGGAGGAAGCATTTTGGAAGTGTCTTCGTCTTCTTCGTCATCATCACTTGATTCAAGATATACTTTTAAGAAGCCTTCAAACTTAATCACCTCTCCCTTGGCTACCAAATCAGGCAAGGAAGCAGGTTTGCTTTGGCTTTGATTATATTTGACGGGGTTAATCTCAATAGTAGCTGTAGTGCGTTCTAGCAGTGCATCAGCCATCTGAGAAGCAATGGCTCTTTTCCAGATAAGGTCATAAAGTCTCTGTTCATTTCGATCGCCAGTCACTTGTACCTGAGAAAAATCAGAAGGGCGAATAGCTTCGTGAGCCTCTTGTGCTGATTGAGATTTGGTTTTAAAGACACGAGTCTGGACATATTGCTTGCCGTATTCCTTTTCAATCTGCTGCACAGCGGCTTTGACGGCATCTTCCGAAAGACTGGTAGAGTCAGTACGCATATAGGTGATTTTACCAGCCTCATAAAGCTTTTGTGCTACAGCCATGGTCTGCGAAACCGAAAAACCGAGCTTGCGACTTGCCTCTTGCTGCAAGGTAGAAGTAGTAAAAGGAGCGGCAGGGCTTTTTTTACCAGGGCGAGTTTCAAGATTTTTGATTTTGTACGCTGCACCTACGCATTTATCTAAGAAATTTTTAGCATCTCCTTCTTGCTCAAAGCGATGGGGTAATTCAGCAGAAAGTATTTTCTTATCTTCTACCCAAAAATCAGCTGTGATTCTAAAGGCACTGGTCGCTGCGAAGGCATCAATCTCACGCTCTCTCTCTACAATCAGTCTCACAGCTACAGACTGCACTCTACCTGCAGAAAGTCCTGTTTTGATTTTTTTCCAGAGAAGAGGCGATATTTCAAAACCCACCAATCTATCTAAGATTCGGCGTGCTTGCTGTGCATTGACTAGGTCATTATCTATTTGTCGGGGAGATTGTATGGCTTTGAGAATCGCCGTTTTGGTGATTTCTCTAAAAACAATCCTCTTTATTTTTTTATCATCCAGTTTGAGTGCTTCTTTCAAGTGCCAAGAGATGGCTTCTCCTTCACGGTCATCATCTGTAGCTAACCAGATAACTTCTGCTTCTTTGGCAAGCTTTTTAAGTTCAGAAACTATCTGTTTTTTATCAGCATTGATTTCGTAAGTAGGATTAAAGTTATTAGCTACATCTATAGCATCATTTTTTTTAGGCAAATCACGCACGTGTCCGTAACTAGATTTTACTAAATAGTCTTTTCCAAGATAATTCTCAATGGTTTTCGCTTTGGCAGGCGATTCTACAATTACTAAGTTTTTTGGCATAGTTGTCAGTCACTAGATATTTCGTATTTTTGTCAGAGGTCGCAAATATGATGCTTTTTTAAGTGGATTTTTAATAAAAAAACAAAAAAGCATCATTTCTTACACCTCATATTCAGTAAGTAAATCGTAAAGTTGAGGTTAAAAGTTTGATTTTTTTTTACCCCAGCAAATTTAAGACACTTTGAACATACATTTATTGATAAAAATCATAATTAGCATAAATAGTTTATACCCATTGATTATCAATTATTTACACTCTAAATAAGTATTAAAATTACCTATTTTTCAAATAAAATAAAAATATAAACAATTGTACCAAGGAATGACTTTAAGCATTTAACTTATTAATTATGATTAATTATTTCTTATTTTGATAAACCAACATATACAATATGAATTTTAATGACAAGGTAGTCTGGATTACGGGGGCATCTTCGGGCATAGGAGAAGCAATGGCAAAAGCCTTTAATGCTTTGGGTGCAAAAGTAATTTTATCAGCCAGAAATGTAGAAGAGCTTACTCGTGTAAAAAACTCATTTTCTAGACCTGAGATTTCTTCGGAGATTTTCCCATTAGATGTTCAAAAATATATGGAGATGGAGGAAGCTGTCTCGAAAGCACTTAAAATTTTTGACAAAATAGATATTCTCATCAACAATGCAGGCATCAGTCAGAGGTCATTGGCCATAGAAACTGACTTCAAAGATGATTTGAGAATTATAGAGATAGATTTGCTAGGCACGATTGCACTCACAAAGGCACTACTACCTCATTTAGTAAAAAGAGAGAACACTCAAATAGTAGTAATTAGCAGTGTAATGGGCAAAATCAACACTAAATACCGTACAAGCTATGCGGCAGCCAAACATGGAGTAGTGGGTTATTTTGAGTCTTTAAGATTAGAGTTAGAGGGAGTCGTCAATGTCTGTAACATTATGCCTGGCTTTATTGCGACTAATATCGTAAAAAATGCCGTCAGCAAATCATACAATCCCAATAATCAAAATGCAGCAGGAATGACTCCTGAGAGATTTGCCGAGAAAGCCCTCAAAGCCATCTACAAAAGACGTGGGAATGTATTTATAGGAGGTTTTAAAGAAAAACTTGCTCCATTACTCAAGCGTCTTTCTCCTAGCCTTTTTGATAAATTGATTAAAAACATGAA
>JBBRUH010000302.1:0-7147 GCA_038248005.1 Cytophagales bacterium
AGTGTCTGGAAGGTAGAAGTTTTATATACCACTAAATCACTATATACCTTAGATACACTTCCTAAATTGCTTGTTACCAATGAGTTATTTGAGCCAAAGCTTGCATTCAAATTACCTCAAGATGCAGCAATCACACAGCCTTACTGGCTTGTAGATGAGCCTACTTTGGGCTTATTTCAAGTAAATGACCAAAGTCTGATTGGTAAGCCCGAAAATGAATCTGCATTACAAGTAGCAATTACATTCACCATTTCAGGGCAAACTATTCGCTATCAACAGCCTGTTACGCACAAGTGGGTCAAAGCAGATGACAAAGAACTTTACCGTAGTTTTGAGATAAGACCTTCGGTGATGGTTACGCCCGAAGAGAAGATTTTGATGTTTGCAGATGCCAGCACACAAACCCTCAAAGTAACTCTCAAAGCAGGAAGCAATCAAGTGAAAGGGGCTCTTATCCCTACTATCCCACAAGGCTGGAAATTAACACCGACACAGATTAACTTTGACTTGGCTGCCAAAGGTCAAGAAGAAGTATTTGCATTCCAGATTATGCCTCCTTCACAAGCCCAAGCAGTGGAGATGTCATTTAAAGTACAGCTAGAAGGAGAGACAGAAGCTAAGCCAGCTTTTGGGATGCAAAATATCGATTATGCACACATTCCAATTCAAACCGTTTTTCCTGATGCTAAGGTCAAACTTACTCGCTTAGATATGCTCATTGCAGGCAAAAAAATAGGATATATTGCAGGTGCTGGTGATGAGATTCCACAGAATCTAAGACAAGTGGGCTACGAGGTTACACTGTTAGATGATAAAAGTGTGCAAGGTGATTTGAGCCGATTCGATGCCATCGTGGCAGGAGTAAGAGCTTATAATACTCAAGACTGGCTCAAGTATCGTCAAGATGATTTACTGAAGTATGTAGAGAATGGGGGAGTTTTAATTACCCAATACCACACTCCATGGCGTATGGTAGTTGATAAATTAGGCCCTTACCCTTTTGAAATATCAAGAGATAGAGTTACCGTAGAAGAAGCTCCTATTACTTTCCTCAAAAAAGAGCATCCTCTGCTCAATTATCCCAATAAAATCACCGAAAAAGATTTTGAAGGATGGGTACAAGAGCGAGGATTGTATTTTGCTGAAAAATGGGATGAGCATTATGAAACTATTTTCTCTTGCCATGACCCCAATGAAAAGCCCTCTGAAGGTTCTTTGATTTATGCAAACTACGGCAAAGGTAGATTTATCTATACAGGGCTTTCATTTTTTAGAGAATTACCTGCTGGAGTCTCAGGAGCTTACCGTTTATTCGCCAATTTGATGGCAAAAGAAGAGGATAAGATGAGTGGAGAGAAGTAGCTTTATCTAAAATCCGTTTTATGCGATGTTAAAATAGGAGATAGCCTTTTGCTTGGCTTTTGATATACTTAAACTTCCAAAAAAAAATATTCGTAAATATCCTATAGTCAACAACTTAGAAGGATATATTCGAGTTTTATTTTTATACTGATGTGAGATTTCTATTAGCTGTGTTATATTTTAGGATACTGGTAATGTTATATTTGTAAGGATGGGTTCAGTATGCTTTTTTTCTCATATAGATACTCTTACAATGATTTTCAAAATTTGAAAACATTACAAATATAATACTACTGGCTTGTAATAAAATCAGGTTTTATAAGAAAAATGAATCTGTGTATGGTTATGCGATTGGGGTAGATGTTCTGAAATGGTTGAATGATAACTCTGAAACTAGGTAAGTAGCTTGGGGCAATGCCCCAAGTTTTGATACTCAAGCCTTTCAGGCTATTTTCGATAGGTTTGAAAACTATTTCTATCGTTAATCTTTTACTTACCTAACGAAAATAGACCATTGACAAGGTAAAAACATCCCTTTTAAATAGTTACTTATCAATGGTTTAAAAATAAACATTTATTCTGACCAAAACGCTCATTATCAACAACTTAATAACTAATCTTATGCTTATCTAGTCATGAGCTTTATTTCTTTTTATTCTCTTGAAAATTTCTCAAAAACTCTTCACGGTCATTGATTTCAAAATGTGAGTTATATTCTATCTCCAAGCCTTCTTTGAGGTGAGTATTCATGCTTTGGTAGTACAGTGATTTCATCGCAGCGATGGCTTGGGTACTATTGCTTAAGATTTGCTGGGCTACTTCATGAACGGTTTCTTCTAGTTTGGCAAGAGGAACGGCACGATTTACAAGTCCGATTCTTTCGGCTTCTTTGCCTGAAACAGGCTGTGCCGTAAAAGAAAGTTCTTTAGCTTTCAAGATGCCTACTTTCATGGGTAATCTTTGAGTCATTCCCCATTTGGGAGCAATGCCCCACTTGCTATGTGTATCACCTATTTTGGCTTCTTCGGCAGCATATATTAGGTCAAAAGCCAACATAAACTCTGTAGCACCTGTATAGCAAAAGCCATTAACCATCGCAATAGCTACTTTGGGCATGGTCTGAAGTGTGTGGATAAATTCATTTCCATCTATCAAGATTTGATCAGCCGAAAACTGCCCTCCTTGTATAGATTCATTGAGTGCTTGCAAATCTACACCTGCCGACCAAGCCCTGCCTGCACCATTGACGATGAGTACTTTGACGGTGTCATCCTCAGCAACACGTTTGGTAGCTTCTTTGAGTTCTTGCACAAGGGCTGGACTGAGGGCATTCATTTTGTCGGGACGGTTGAAGGTAATCGTAACGATAGGGCCTTCTTGATGATAGAGTAAATTTTGATAATTCATACTATTCTTTAGTTATTTATGGATACATTAAGAGATGATTCAGGAATAAGATTATTTCATTAAGTTTCTGATTATCAGACTCTTAACGAAATCACTTCTTGTCTTTCATCTCTTATAGCTTCTAAGATAGCTTTTGCCTCAAAGAATACCTAAATTTCTTTATAAATCATCTTGAAAAGTGAATGTTTTAAAGAAAAGAGTTAGAGGTGTTTTTTTTCTGTATGAAGATTAAACTTTCCTAAGAGCATTTTTTGGCGGAGAATCTCAAAATTTTTGGGATGGCTATCAAGCTCAGATAGTTGATGTTGCATTGTATTTGTAGGATTTAGAATTGACTCAAAGAGGAGGCTAGAGACTAAATAATTTTCACAAAAAAAATACCTTGACTTTTATTTATAAATCAAGGTATTAACAAAAGTGTGTTTTTTTATACTGCAAAGCTCTCGCCACAGCCACAAGTACGGCTTGCATTGGGGTTCACAAAGTGAAATCCTTTGCCATTCAACCCATCTGTAAAGTCTAACTGAGTACCTACAAGGTATAATAAGCTTTTTTTATCTATTAAGATTTTAATTTCTTTATCTTCAAAAACTTTGTCATTATCAGCTATACTCGCATCAAACTCTAAATCATACATTAACCCTGAGCAACCTCCCCCCTTGACAGCTACTCGGATGTGATGATCTTGGTTTAGGTTATCTTTTTGACGAAGTTCTTCTATCTTGCTTTTGGCTTGATTTGATATAGTTACCATATATTTATTTTTTTGATTTTATTATTTTTTATCTGCTTATAAAAGCTATGTAAATCCTGAATCATCTTTAAGAACTAATCTTGATTTTAAAAAGTTTCGTTTGATGTATTTTAGTAAAGCCTCTTTTTTGTATCATGTAGTCATCCCATCAATTACAAACCTTTGGGCTTAAGTGTTTGGTGTCAAAATGGATGCGAATTAACAGTCATTTCTAAATACCATTCAGCAAACAGTCTTCGGACTGAACTGAAAATAAGTTTTACCAATTGCTGTCTTTTTACCTGTAGTTTTTATTTATTTATTTTATAGGCTTGTAAATAGAGTGCATTCATCTTTTTACTTCACTCTTCTACAAGATGAATATCATCTATTGTAACAAAACAAGGAATATTGATTGATTGTGGCTGACTTTCAAGAGAGGGTCTAGAAAGAAGAGTTCGTTCAGAAATAATGCCTGTTACGATGACTTTTTTTCCTTCATAAAGTTGAACTTCTTCTTCGGGACGAATGGCTTCTTGATGGTAGGGAGGTAAGAGTATCACTTCTAAGGTATCATTAATGATTACTTTATAATGACCTTGATGTTCTCCTGGGCCTCGATTTGCAATAATACTTTTTGTGTAAACTCCAGTTAGAGTTACTTTTTCATTAAATCGGAGATTACTTAGTGAATTTTCCATCTTATTAGATTGTATATCCTGATTACATGATAAACATACGAACAGTGTGCAAATATACAAGATTTTCATGTTCATTTTTCTTCAATTACCATTGTTGTTGGTTTGTCTCCATGTTGTTTTGTATCATGGTGTTGTTCGTGAAAAGTTTGCCCTTTTTTCTCTGTGCCATACATAGCAAAGTCCCATTTATCATTTTCTACTTTTGTAGTGCCTCCCATAGCATAATTCTCAAGCGTAATATTATCTTTATTGTCATCACTTTTCATTACAACTCCTCCCCAGTGGAAATTCCAGGTGCTTTCTCTTGGATAGTTTTGCCCTCCTGATGACATGGTATATCCTTGCCCTACATTGGGGTTTGCGGATTTGTTTATTTGCAAGTATTTGTCAATCTCTTCACGTTTTGATTCCGACATGGTATTATAGAAGGACATCATGATATTTCCGTATTCGTCTATTTTTGCCCAATAAATACCACCGATTCTCTCTCTGTCTGCGTCAGTAGTGGCTGCACCAAAATCCTTTTCAGTTTGATTTATTTCAAGTTGTTTTGCGACGGCTTTAGCCAGAGTATTCCCGATTTTTTTCTTGGTCTCTTCTGAGGTGGAGGGCATGACAAGCCATCTTTTCATCATTTTTTCCATGATTTCAGTTTTCATTAGTGAAGGGGTCGTTGCAGAAGTTTTTGCTTTTCCTTTTGTAATTGCGTTATGGTGAAGGGCTGTTCTATTAGTTCCGCCTACTACCACTCCGGCACTGTCTCCACAATCATCCCAGAGCTTCATATTATTACCTTCGGTATTATTTTGTTTATTTTTAACGGTTATTTTTTTGAGGTTTTTTTTCTGAGTTCCTTGTATTACATCAAGAGATGTACTTTCTTCCTCCAATTCAATTCCTGAGCCTACTGCACTTAAATTTGCGTTAGAAACGGCTGCTTTGCCAGATTTTGCATAAAGAACATGGTTAGGGTAACCTACTTTGACTGCTGCAGTCATATCATCAGTAATTCTATATGGAGTACCACTAGTAGTTCCTTTTGCATCATAATATCTTTGAATGATGTTATTTTTCCCATTGTCAATCTTTGATTGTACCTCAACTTGTTGTTGTGTTTCTTCCAAGTTAGTATTTGACCCCATAGGCTCTTGCTTATCACCTTCCTTTAATCTTTGAATTGGTGTTGTATTATTCGTTTCATTTGTTTGGCTTAGAAACGGATTCTCAGATTGCGAAGTCTTTACACTCCCAAAAAAATTTTCCTTTTTTTGTGTAGGTAAAAAGGGTTTTTCTGTACTTGAATTTGCAGATAAAAAAGGATTTGAAACAAGATTGGTCACAAAGGGATTATTCTTAATCTGTCTTTGATTTTCCTGCTTATTAACACCTGCTTGTTTTTTAGAATGATATAATGATGTTTCCATCAAATTTTAATAATTAGTTTACGATAACACAAGTTAACATAAAATTAGAATAAAAACAAAATAAAATCATTTTTTTAAAAATCAGAAAACCTATTGTTACCTTGACAATGGTATTCATGGAGATTCATTTTCAAGTTTATCAAAAATTAAATAACTGCACTAAACACCTTACGAGGCAATATAACATGAAACTGAAACTGCAATATGACACTGACACCCTTATTTCCTTTTGATAATTTGCCCTAAATCGCTTCTTAAAGTAAAAAAACTTCTGCCTTCGCCTATGTGATAAGTACCTCTCCCAAAGGTGAGAGCAAACTTCTTGGTGCGTAGCTGAAATCCGAAAGAAACACCTCTCAGCCCTCCTTGATTGGTTATTTTCATCTCACGATTGATAAGATGATTGTAACCTATATTGATTTGAAAGTTAGAAGAAAGCAAAATCTCTCCTCCAAACACAAAATGACGAGCTACCTTGTCAAAAAACTTTTTCTCTTCTGCCACAGGTGTTCCATTGGCATCTAACTGGGTCTGACGGTTGGGGTCAAGGTATGTAATGTCAAATTGATACAAATGATGCAAACTTAATGAAAAGCGAAAAGGCATAAACTCTGGCTTAAATGTAGTCCCCATCTGCACATCAAAGGGCATATTAAGGCGAGTATCAGGGGTGTATTTACTCATGCCAAAGCCGATATTCTTGATTGCTAAGCCAAAGGTAAAGTTCTGAACTGGATGCTTAAAAACTACTCCCAAATCCATAGCAAGGGCATAAGCACTATAGACATCTATCTGCGAGCCAAGCAATTTGGCATTTGCACCAAATCTAAAATTATCTTGCTGAATAGAATATCCCACATTAAAATTAAAATCTTGTGCCTTAAACTCTCCCAAGACCTGCCCCGAAGGATCGGTCTCTTGTAAAGTACCATAGTTTACGATATTTAGACCGAAAGCCAAGGCGTTTAATTTCTTGAAAGGCTGGACGTATGCCAATGTGAAATTATGAATATCTGCGTGCCAAGGGATATAACTCAGTGCTGCATGCCGATAAACTGTATCTTCTAAAAGGGCAGGATTTCTCCAAAAAGCATTGACATCATGGCTTCCTGTGCTTACATTTACTCCTCCCAAGCTACCTCCAAAGGCATCAGTAGGCATACGCACAAACTCAAAGGTATTGCGTCCTCCTACTTGTGCAAAGCCCATAAGAGAAATAAAACTCAACATCAGGACAAAAAACAGCTTTTTCTTCATTGGTTTGAATATCAGCTTGCAATTTAAGTGATTTGCTCGGAACTTCACAGTTTTTTAAGATTTTGGATAAGCCATTTAAGTTCTCGCTCGATAGATTTAGGCAAATCAGCTTGCAGCCCTTTGGGCAAAACCTCCCAAGTATAAGTTTCTACCTCTATGTGCTGACTCAAATCTTTGGCTTTGGTGAGGGCAAGCACTTCCAAAATATCACTCTGTGTAGGAGCAAGTGAAGCATATTTTTCTAAGAAAATAGGCACGTGATA
>JBBRUH010000303.1:0-7128 GCA_038248005.1 Cytophagales bacterium
ATTACCCTTGCACTTTTCACTACCTGAGGAAGGAACATTTTACCTTCGCCAAATAAATCACCTACGATGTTCATTCCGTCCATCAAAGGGCCTTCTATTACCTCTAAAGGAACAGAGAAATGCTGGCGGGCTTCTTCAGTATCTTCGTCTATGTATTCAGTAATGCCTTTTAGTAATGCATGTTTAAGGCGTTCAGTTACGTTTTGCTCTCTCCAAGTGGTATCTGCTACTACTTTGCGACCTTCTCCACCTTTGAGTCCCTCTGCAAAGTCCACAAGGCGTTCGGTAGAATCATCACGGCGATTGAGGAGGACATCTTCTATGAGTTCGAGAAGTTCTTTAGGGATTTCTTCATAGACTTCAATCATCCCTGCATTGACGATGCCCATGTCCATTCCTGCTTGGATGGCATGGTATAAGAAGGCAGAGTGCATAGCTTCACGCACGATGTTATTCCCTCTGAATGAGAATGAAATATTACTTACCCCTCCACTTACTTTGGCATAAGGAAGATTTTCTTTAATCCATTTAGTAGCTTTGATAAAGTCCACTGCGTAGTTGTTGTGTTCTTCTATCCCTGTGGCTACAGTCAAGATGTTGGGGTCAAAGATGATATCTTCGGCTGGGAATTTCACTTCATTGACCAGGATATTATAAGCACGCTGACAGATTTCTTTTCTTCTTTCATAACTATCTGCTTGTCCGTCTTCATCAAAAGCCATCACAATAACAGCCGCTCCATACCTTCTGACGAGGTTTGCACGTTCTATAAAAGCTTCTTCTCCTTCTTTGAGAGAGATAGAATTTACGATGGCTTTGCCTTGCACACATTTTAAACCTGCTTCTATGACAGACCATTTAGAAGAGTCAATCATAATCGGAAGACGGGCAATGTCTGGCTCAGAAGCAATAAGATTTAAGAAAGTAGTCATGACCTCTTCTGACTCTATCATCCCCTCATCCATATTGACATCTATAATCTGTGCTCCACCTTCTACTTGGTGTAAGGCTACGGCAAGAGCATCTTCATAGCGTTCTTCCTTGATCATCTTCTTAAACTGTGCCGAGCCTGTAACATTGGTACGCTCACCCACATTTACAAAACGGATATTGGGCGTAGCCACAAAAGGCTCCATGCCACTATACCGTCCATAGCGTTCTATTTCGGGGATTTGACGAGGGCCATATTGTGCAGCCAAATCAGCAATTACTTTGATGTGGTCTGGGGTAGTACCACAGCATCCTCCTATGATATTGACAAAATTATTTTCTAAGAATCCTTTGATGATATCACCCATAAACTCAGGGCTTTGGTCATATTCTCCAAATTCATTCGGTAGCCCCGCATTAGGGTGAGCTGATACATTAAAAGGTGCATTCTTAGAAAGACTTTGGATATAAGGACGCATCAAATCTGCTCCTAAAGCACAGTTTACACCAATGCTAAGCAAAGGCACGTGCGATACTGAAATCAAGAAAGCCTCAATAGTCTGTCCAGAAAGTGTCCGCCCAGCGGCATCTGTGATTGTGCCAGAGACCATAATAGGTCTAGGGCTAGTTTCGGGGTGCTCTTCAAAATATTTATCAATCGCAAACAAAGCAGCCTTGGCATTGAGTGTATCAAATACAGTCTCTACTAGCAGCAAATCTACACCACCTTTTACCAAGCCATCTACTTGCTCATAATAAGAATCTACGAGCTGGTCAAAAGTAACAGCACGGTAGCCAGGGTTATTCACATCAGGCGACAGTGAAGCAGTACGGTTGGTTGGACCCATAGAACCTGCTACGAAGCGAGGTTTACTAGGATTCAATTTGGTTAATTCATCGGCTACTTCACGAGCGATACGGGCAGACTCATAGTTGAGTTCATAGACTAAATCTTCCATGTGATAATCAGCCATAGCTATAGAAGTACCACTAAAAGTATTGGTTTCTAAAATATCTGCCCCAGCATCTAAAAATTCACGGTGAATATCTTTGATAATTTGAGGTTGTGTAAGCGTCAACAAATCATTATTACCTTTGAGTGAATGAGGATAATCCTTGAAACGCTCTCCACGATAATCTTCTTCGCTGAGTTTATATTTTTGAATCATCGTACCCATAGCACCATCTAAGACAAGGATACGTTTTTTTAATATTTCTTCTATCATATTTTTCATATTTTTTAAAATTGAATAATCTAGTATATAATATAATTAGTCATCATCAATCTTAAGCCTCATAACACGATGATATATCTTAATATTCCATTTTAAGAATATTAAAAAAACTATAATTGTGTAAAGCCTTTGAGGCTATCAAATAAATAAGTAAATGATTTAGTTTTGACATTGCATTAATTTATATTTCCTAAACTCACTAAAAATTTAGGTAGGATTTGGCACCTTGCCGGGACTCCTGGTAGGTTGCCAGTGCTTCTGTGAGCCTATTCTCTCAGCACTTCTTCATAAATCAATTGGCTTTTGAAAGGCGAATTGATTTGAAATTACTGCAAAGTAATACTATAAATATGTTTTTTCCAATATTTGAGCATGATTGTTCACAAAAAGTCGTATCTTATGGCTTTTAAAGCGTATTATTTCAAGATTTTTATGGATTCAATTTTAGATTTATTCGAGAAAACATTTGAAGACCGTAAGCTCAGCCGAGCAGAACGGCAAGCCCTTACTCAAATCCTTGCTGAGCAAGACTTGTCTGCTGAGAATAGGGGCTTTTTAAGAAATCGAGTTTTTGAGTTTGCCAAGCAACATTTAATTTCTTACAGCTCATTAGAGGTGCTAGATTGGTTAGAAAAAGCCAATAAGATTATTGCCAATCAGGCAGATACTACCCCTCCACCTGAGGTGTATTTTAGCCCTGGACCTGACTGCCAAAATGCTCTTCTGCGTTATCTAGGGCAATGCAAAAAAGAAATGCTTATCTGTGTATTTACCATCAGTGATGACAAGATAGCTAATCTTATCCAAGAGGCTCATAAGCAAAATATAGACATTAGAATTATCACAGATGATGATAAAACTTTTGACAAAGGCTCTGACATCAAGCAATTGCACGAAGCAGGTATTGCTGTCAAAATGGATACAACTCCTAACCACATGCACCATAAATTTGCCATTATAGATGAAAATATCTTAGTAACAGGGAGCTATAACTGGACTCGCAGTGCTGCACTTTATAATCACGAAAATATCTTTGTTTCCAGACATAGTGGCATTATCCAAAAATACAAAGATGAATTTGAAAAACTCTGGAATGAATTTGCAGATTTTGGGTGAGGGATTTATGATGTACTTTACTCTATTTCCTCTGTGCGTTTTAAACCCTAAGGGTCTCGGAGACCCTTAGGGTTTAAAACGCACAAAAATTTGGACTCATGTGCTTGGTGTCAAAATGACTATAAATTACTTCTCACCCCTTTACCAACTCATCAACAATCATTTCTAAAACACCAACCCCTAAGAAGATATTGATTCTAAAATTACAAAATCCTATCCATTTTGATAACCTCAGCCCATAAAAAAAGCCTCCTATCTCGTCAGATAAAAGGCTTTATAAAAGTTAAGAGTTTATATTATCTCTTGTCTAAATCTACATAGCTACGCAATTGCTCACCTACATAAATCTGACGTGGACGACCAATAGGCTGACCTTCACCACGCATTTCTTTCCACTGTGCTATCCAGCCTGGGAGACGACCTAGAGCAAACATTACTGTAAACATATCAGTAGGGATGCCTAAGGCACGGTAGATAATACCTGAATAGAAATCTACATTAGGGTATAATTTTCTTTCTATGAAATACTCGTCACTAAGAGCTGCTTCTTCTAATTCTTTGGCTATGTCTAGAGCTGGGTCATTGATTCCTAGTTTGGCTAGTACTTTATCACACGCTACTTTGATGATTCTGGCACGAGGGTCAAAGTTTTTATAGACACGGTGTCCGAAGCCCATCAAGCGGAAAGGATCATCTTTATCTTTTGCTTTATCAAGCCATTTTTTAGAGCCACCACCATCTTCTTTGATTTGCTCAAGCATTTCAATTACTTGTTGGTTAGCACCTCCATGCAAAGGCCCCCAGAGAGAACTAATCCCTGCCGAGATAGCTGAGTATAAGCTTACTTGTGAAGAACCTGCAAGACGCACAGTAGAAGTCGAGCAGTTTTGCTCATGGTCAGCATGCAGGATAAGTAAAGTATCTAATGCTTTTTCTACGTCAGGATCTACTTCGTAATTTTCTACTGGCAGTGCAAACATCATGTGTAAGAAGTTGGCACAGTAATCAAGTTTATTTTTAGGGTAGTTTACGGGCTGCCCGAGAGAGTTTTTATAAGCCCAAGTTGCCAATGTAGGCATTTTCGCCATCAAGCGAGTGATGGTAAGGTCAATGGCTTCGGGGCTACGGTTAGGGTCTATAGAGCCTGGATAAAAGGTAGCCAAAGCAGAAGCTAAAGCACCCATTACGCCCATAGGGTGGGCATTTACAGGGAAACCGTCAAAGATTTTGCGCATATCTTCATTTACAAGTGTATGTCTGCGAATGCGTTCTGTAAAATGAGATAACTCTAGCTTAGAAGGTAACTCACCATTAATCAATAGATAAGATACTTCTAAGAAAGTAGATTTTTCGGCTAGTTCTTCGATGCTGTAGCCTCTGTAACGAAGGATACCTTGCTCCCCATCTAAGAAAGTAACACCACTTTTGGTAGAACCAGTATTTTTGTAGCCCGAGTCAAGGGTTACATATCCAGTTTCGGCACGAAGAGAGGTGATATCAATCGCTTTTTCACCTTCTGAGCCAGTAAACACAGGTAACTTGTAGGATTTTCCATCAAGTATGATTTCAGCAAATTCTGACATATATATTCAATAGTTATAAGAAATAAATGATTAATTATAGTTTCAAGCGAATTTACGCAAATTCACGAAAACTCAGCCAAATATGATGAAAAAATCTAATAAATAGCTACTTAATCATAGAGATTTCTGTGTTTTTGTTCAAAATTTAGCAAGAAAAAGCACTTTAGATTTAAAGTTATTGAGCAGGTGATAGATACAAACTTCAATAAACTTAAAACTATTCACCATTAAAAATAATTTAAATGTTTTGCCTAATTTTTGTTCATCCGACAAATCATAGTTAAACTTAACTCATGACAAACACTACTCTAAATACATCTGTAAATATTAAAAAAGAATGGCGGAAAGAATATAAACGTTTGGGTGATAAGTATGCTCACAGGGCAGCATTGCTATTAATATCTACTTTTCCAATGATTATTTTGGCTAATTATTCTCTGATTAAGCCTGAAAATTTACAAGTATATATCATTGTGTATCTTTTACCTACTGTCTTGGTAGGACTAGGGTTATTGGTCAAATATTTTTTCCCATATAGACATGAGATATTGGTATCACTGATGTTTGGCAGTATTTTTTTTGCTTCTGCGTTTCGGACAGATGATAATGAACTACTGATTTATCTCATCATCAATTCAGTTTCCTTTATTGCGTCATCGGTGCAGATGCTGGTGTTTCCTTTCCTTAATAGCTTCTTTATTGTATATATATTGGTAGTACACCCGACAGTTGCTTATTTTTATTACGATGAAAATCTTGCTACCTACTTAAGCCAAGATGGAGGAGTAGTCATGATTGTGCTGAGTTTTGTGTTTTCGGGTGTAAATAGCCTTCGCTATCAGATTCTCAAGAGAAATTTTATGACTAGCCTTGAACCCAAAAAATCGTATGAATTACTCTCTCAGAAGACTGCCATCATAGAAGCTAATGCCCATCAGCTTGCCGAACAAAATAGTGATATTACAGCGAGTATTAATTATGCTAAGAGAATCCAAGAGGCTATCTTACCTACTTTAGAGAATATCAAAATGGCGATTCCTCAGTCTTTTATTTTATTTAAACCCAGAGACATTGTAAGTGGAGATTTTTATTGGTTTGCCAATCTTAAAGAACTTACAGGTGAAGACACGGTGATTTTGGCTGCTGTAGACTGTACTGGTCATGGCGTACCAGGAGCGTTTATGAGTATGATAGGAAACACTTTTTTAAATCAGATAGTCAATGAAAATCGTGTCTTCCGACCTGATGAGGTTTTGAACCAGCTTCATAATAGCATAGAACAAGCACTCAAACAGCGAGAAAGTAAAAACTTGGATGGGATGGATATTACCCTAGTACATTTTAATCGTAGTCGGAAAGAGCTATATTTTGCAGGAGCAAAAAACCCGCTTTGCTATGTCCAGAATGGTGAGTTTAAAATCATCAAAGGAGATACGTTTCCTGTGGGTGGTTTTTGTAGAGAGGGGGAAAAATTTACCTGTCATCATATTTCTCTCGATGGTTCAGAGACTTTCTATATCTTTTCTGATGGTTTTCAAGACCAATTCGGAGGACCAAAAGGAAAGAAGTTTAATGTTACCCAATTTCACGAATTACTCAAAGAAGTCCACTCACTTCCCTTTGATACACAAGAAGAAGTAATAGAAGAAAGACTCACAGACTGGCAAGGAGAGTTAGATCAGACAGATGATATATTGGTGATTGGTTTCAAGCCTTAAGATAAGCACAAAAAAAAGGAGGATAATCTGCCCTCCCTTTTCCGACTAATTACTACGGATATTCCAATTTAAAAAGCAATAGTAATATTTTCTTTTGAGTCAGTAACATTGCCTTTTTTGTAGGCAGGAGTCCTTTTTCCAATCGTAAGCTTCAATACTCTGACAGCTTCTGCATCACACTCAGGGCTAAGTGAGTTCGTTATTTTGATATTATCCAACGTGCCATCTGCTTTGATAGTTAAGGAGATAGTTACTTTTCCTGTTAGACCAGCTTGTTTGGCTTTTTCAGGATAATTGAGGTTATTTTGGATAAAAGTTATTAAATCAGTTCCATTATCACCAAATACTGCTTGAGTATGATTGCTTACTTTTTTCGGCTTTTCCTCTACTTCTGCCATCTAAGTATTAGGTTTGTTTTTATCCATTACTAAAAGCAAAAGTTGGTAACTTATGATTTATTCTTATATTTGAAGTGATAAACGTATGTGTATTGCGTTTACACAGATGTTACCAGTAAACCTAAAAGACAATACATGCGGAAACAAA
>JBBRUH010000304.1:0-7102 GCA_038248005.1 Cytophagales bacterium
CAGAAGAAGAAAATGGAATCATTGTGATGAAAGACAATACTTCAAGTAGTATTAATTTTGCAGAAAATGATTTGGATAATATACTCCTCATCACTACTAAAATCAGAAAAAATATTATCGGAGAATGAATCTTGCTTAGTATAAATCACTCAAATTAAAACAGTTAATACTCTTGCTGTTAAGAATATCATAATCTTAATGATAATTAAGACCTTGAAGCCCTTTTATCCGTAAAGTAAATGAACTTTAAAGAATCTTTATCGAAATAAAAATCATTTATCTTTAATAAGGGTTATCCCATAAAAGGAAAAAGACAGCGTTTTAGAATAAAGAGAGAATATTCTCAATTAATTTAACAAAAAAAGACTTAGAAAACAATTTAATCGTTACGTTCAAGGTAAGATAAAAAATAATAGATAATTATGAAAAAAAATATATTCAAAACCCTTTTGTTACTTTGCTTTTTTTCAATAAGCATCACTGCACATAGTCAAGACGCACTATTGAGTTCAATCATCAAAACGGTTTCTCCGATAGAGACTGCTGATTTAATAAAAAAATTAAATATCCCTTACAACCAAAGTATTCTCAACTCACATACCAAAACATATACTTCTGACTTCAAAAATGCCCTTAATTTAGGTGTTTATAGTAGTGATTTGGGCTATGCTAATATCAATGAGCAATCTGCTGATGCACTTAATTATCTTACTGCTGTAAAAAGAACCGCTGATAAGATTAATGTAGGTGATTTTATCAATGTAGGTAAAATTTTGGGAATTGCAGCCAATAAAAATAACCTCAATATGCTTTTAGAAGTTACTACTGAGACTTTTGAAAAAATGAGTGATTACCTTCAAGACCAACAACGCTCTGATTTAGCAGCAATGGTGTTGGTAGGAGGATATGTAGAATCATTTTATATCATGTGTGAGATAGCAAAGCAATACCCTAATAATTCCGAACTCACTACTCGTGTAATAGAGCAGAAATTAGTGTTAGAGCAGATTTTACAAGTATTAGAGTCTCCACAATTTGCTGGAAACCAAAATATTAAGGCATTAGCTCACGATCTTAAGAACTTAGATACATTGATGAGTAAATACCAATTTGTGAGTAGTGGAGAAGTTATTACCACTCAAAAAACTATCGGAGATATTGAAGTAATCAGTATTTCAGATAAGAACCTAGCTCCTGAGATGACCATAGGTCGTGATGATTTAATTGCTATCACAGGAGTGGTAAGCGAAATTAGAAGAGCAATCATAGAATAATAAAAGAAAAAATGAGGAAATTATTCCCGGTTTTAATGACCGTATTATGTTTTTGTTACTTGGCAACTTCTGGGCAAGCACAGATTACAGATGCAGAAATCCCAGAATCAGAAGTGTTGGAAAAGTTAATGCAAACTATTCCTTCACCTTCAGAGTTTTCAGCTTTAATTAAAGAAGTAGGGATTAAATTTAATCCTGAATTATTAAACTCAGCTAAAAACATAGCCAACTATACCACTGAGTATCAGAAAGCGATTAATTTAGGTATATATAGTACTGATCTTGGCTATCTTAATATCTATGAAAATAAAGACTCCTTAGGCTTGGTCTATCTACAAGGAATAAAAAACATAGCAGATCAAATAGGTGTAGGAAAACAAATCAACTTTAGTAAGATTACTCAATATGCCATGCTCAACAACGTAAATGGCTTATTATCAGAGACTTCTTACTCTTTTGATAAAATCAATAGGCAGCTCGTAGATGAGAAAAAAAGTTTTATTTCTGTACTCATACTAACAGGTGGTTGGTTAGAGACATTGCACCTTACCTGTCAAGCTGCCAAAGATTATCCTAATAAACTCTTAGATAATCGTATCGCAGAACAAAAAATAATTTTAGAACAACTGCTTCCTATTATGAATACCTACAAGCAAGGTACTGAGATGCAGAAACTTTACAATGATTTATCACTTTTGAATGAGTTTTTTCAAAAAATCAAAATCAAACAAAAAAATCGTTCTGAGGAAAACTATGAGATACAAAACTGGGATGGTCTAGAAGTGATTGTCTATCTTAATGAAGAGGATAGCCGAAATCAAATTAAGTATCGTGCAGATGATTTGAATGAAATCTTAAAAGAAACTTCTTCAATAAGAAATAAGCTTGTTAAGTAATCTTTATAAATTTAACATAACAATTATGAACTATAAGATAGTCATTTACGCCTTCATTATAGTTGCTATGCATGGCTTTATGGGTATTTACTCAGAGACACAGGCACAATGTAATACTGATCAGTTTACTGAAAAAGGAATTAGGAAGCTAGAGCAAGGTTATACTTTTTTGAAAAGTTATCCTGTTAGCGGTGAACAAGGTAAGAAATATTCTTATATATTTAGTCAGGGGACTTCTTATTTAATTACACTTGCCAATAATAACTCTGACTCACAAGGAATTTATATTACACTAATTGACTCTAATAATAAGGAAATAGCTACGAGTTATACCAATGGTAAGTTTTATTCAGCAGTATCATTTACTTGTAAAACTACAGGGATTTATCATTTAAAATTTAGTTTTCAAGATTCAAAAGATTATTGTGCAGCTGGTGTATTAGCAATGAAGCGATAATTCTTTTTTAAATAAAATATTATTTACATCTAAGACAAGCTCACCAAAAGCTTGTCTTTTTTATTTATAATTTCAGTTATGATTTTTTTCTTGGATACGATTGAGATAGACCGGATCTATCAGCATTTTTATAGTATCTATCCTTGAATACTGTACAGAAAGAACTGTAAACGTAAAGGGGGGTATTTCTATTACTTCATTTACTTGCGGTATATTCTCATAATTGTTCAATATAAACCCTCCAAGCGTATCATATTCTCCTTCTGGTAGATTCCATTCATATTTTTCATTGAGTTCATCTATTTCGTGGCGGGCACTTAAGATATAGGTATGATTATTGATTTTCTGCTCTACCCAATCTTCTTGGTCATATTCATCTTGTATTTCACCAAATATCTCTTCGACTACATCTTCTATACTTACGATTCCTTCTGTACCTCCAAACTCATCTATAACTAATGCTAAGCTTTTACGCTCACTGATAAACCGAGCAAGTATCTCTTGGGCGGGCGTAGAAGCGGGTATAATAATAATATCAGAAAGAATTGAGCGAATATCTTTAGGAGATTTGAACAGTTCTAGTGCGTGGCAATAGCCTATCACTTCATCAATGCTTTCTTGGTAAACAATGATTTTAGAATGTCCACTTTCTAAGAATGCTTGCTTCAGTTTAGCTATATCATCATCTACCTCTACAGCAAAAATCTCCGTGCGAGGAATCATGCAATCCCTTACTTTTACAGAACGAAATAAAATTGCATTGGCAAAAATCTTAGAGTCAATCTCTGGATTGGTAGAGGGCTTATCCTGTGGGGTCTGTGTATTGGTGATATAATTGTGTAAATCTACCAAACTATAGATGGGTGTAGCTTCTGTATAAGGTAAATTCAATATCCTAGTAATCACAAATTTAGATAGGCCCACTACTACATACACAAAAATAAATAAGAGCCAATATGCAATCAATATCGGGATAGAAAACACCTCCAAAAGGCGATCAGGATTAAGCATAAAAAGCGTTTTAGGAAGAAACTCTGCCGTAATCAATACTATCAAGGTGGAGATGATAGATTGAACTACTAAGACACTCAACTCATTGCTAATCTGTGCAGGTAAATAGGCTACTACCACTGGGTCAAGAATATTAGCCATATAAATACCATACAGTACTAATGTTACCGTGTTACCCACGAGCATGGTAGCAATAAAACGAGAAGGCTGCTGAAAGAAATTAGAGATAATGCGACCTGAAAGTACTCCTTGCTTTTTTTGCAACTCAAAATAAAGCCTATTGGCAGAAACAAAGGCAATCTCTGTCCCTGAGAAAAATGCTGATAAAACCAGCGAAGTCAAGATAGCAAGTGCTTCGTAATATTCCATTTATTTGCGAGGAGGTTGGGTAGGGCGAGATGATTTTTTCTTTGTTTTGCTTTCCTTATTCTGATTGGTTACTTCTTTTTGCTGTGTTCTTCTTAGATTAAGCCAAATCAAACAAGCCGCAGTCATCATAAAAATCCAGTATGTATCTATAATTTCTTGATTAAGACGAATTACTTGGTCAACACCAATGATAAAAAAAACCACTGCAAGGCTAAGCAATATATAATCAAAAAGTTTCATTGGATGGAGTCTGTTTGTGCTACATTATCTATTTAAAAATCAGAACGAATTTTTATCATCTATTTTTACTAGACTTCTATTTTGCAAAAATACATTAGAAATTATTTTTTCTAGCTTATTTCTATTTTTTGTTTGATTTTAAGAATAAAACTAGTTTAGATGACTTATTGTTCAGGTACACTAAAGACACCTGTAGGCTTTTTAATTTCGTAAGAAGTAAAGTCTTGTGCTGCTACGAGTCCATTCCCTTTCAAGATTTCTTTGGGAGTAGTAATTACTACAAATTTATCTGTATAGATTTCTCTTTTGATAGGTGTCCAATGTAGTTCTTCTGTTTTCAGCACTTCTTGATTTTCTATATTTTCTACCACCACATCTCCTTTGGCAGTATATTCATTTTTATCTTTTTCATAAAAGGCTTGCTTGGCAGTAAGGCGAGAGTAGTTTTCTTCTTTTTCATTAAAAAAATCTACTTGGATGCCTTTAGGAAACTCTTGATTACCGCTCTCATATTCAAGCTGGAGAGGTGCACTTACTCTTATTTTCACCCTGCCCGAATCGCTATAGTTTGTTACTAAATCAAAGGTTTTCATAGTAGGACCTTCAAAAGGCTTAGCACTTTCTGCATCTTTCAGGCTTGACTCACAGGCTACTAACATCAAAAATATACCAAAAGCCAAAAACTGAATACAAGCATTCAGTTTTTGGCTTTTAAGATTAGAGAGAATAAGAGAATATCTTTTTCTCATAAGTTATCTTTTAGGAAGATTTTCTAGTGAAGGAATAGTTACTGTTTCTCCTATCCAGCAGCCTACATTGACTGTAGTACCCGCTCCGCCATGGTTAAAAGCAGCTTCACGGCTAGGGAATTGTTGCTGAGCTTGTGCTGCCTTAGTGCCATTGCCTGCACGGTTATAAGCATTAAAAGCTGCAATAAATACTGCACGTGCTAATACAGGGTTGGAGTTGGTACACTGTCCAGAGCTACCCATATATAAATCACCAATACCTGTATAAGCATCATAAGTCTTGCTTGCATCAGTAGCTGCTGCCTTCTGATAGTAAGAACGTGCTGTTGATTTATCACCTTGTGTGCGGTAAATACCAGCCATTATCATATTTAAGTCAGCTTTATCCGCAGCACTTTCAGCATATCCTTCTGCTTTTTTCAAGTATTCAAGACCTTTTGCATTATCTCCTTTACCTAGATAATACTTATACAAAAATGAAATACGACCAAAAGATGGTTTTGCTTCAGATAATTTGATAGCTAACTCTAAGAATTTAGGATCATCTAAGCATTTTGCTTTCAACATTTGAGCCAATACTTGCTCAATCATTTCAACATTATCTGGATTTTCGGCTAGTTTAGGCATTAAAAATTTATTGATTTTATCACAGTCAAGAGTAACATCGGCAGCAAACTCACTATCAATATACTCTTTAGCTTTTGCCCAATACTCTTTGAATGCATCATCTTTAGCAATATTAGTATCTACTATTTTGGTGAGCTTTTCGTGTAAAGCGATTATTTCCTCCTCAGTAAAACGCTCACTTTTAAACATCACACCAGCTAGGTACATTACATAATTCACATTATAATAGAAGGCATCATTGCCATTTAACTCTACTATTTTTTTATACAATTCAAAAAGTTCTGGATATTTTTCAGGGCGATCTTGTAGGTAAGTCATCGCTAATCCTCCCTTACGGTTAAGCACATTGGCTTCATCTTGGAAGTATTTGATACGCAAATCATACATCACCAAAGCAGAATCTTCATAGATTGATTTTTTATCTCCATCTTCAGTAGCCTTTACTAGTCCTTCATAAACATCAGCACCCTTCATGTAGAGAGATTTATTGAGATCAGGAGTATTGACTAATAGCCAAGTGAATGGCTTGCGAGCTGCATCAAAGTTGCCTGCATTTACGTCATCAGAAAAAAGTGTATATTTTTCTTTAGCTTTTTGTGGTTCAGAACCCCAATTCCAACCATCTTGTGCAAATGTGGATGCAGACACGAAAAGTAAAGCTAAAACAAGGATGTTTTGTAGAATTTTGGTATGTTTCATAGTTTTAAATAAATTTTATATTACAGACTGTTCATTATTGTTTAAGGTCACATTTAATCATTTCAAAAACAAAATAATCTAGCTAATATTGTGATATTCATAGAATATTAACGCAGAATTAACTTACAAATACCTAATAAGGTTTAAAGTATCTTATCGTAATGGTAGCAAAAAAATTGAATGATTATTAAATAACATCCTCAAAGATAAAAATTTCTAATAGATCTGCCATATTTTTTTGCTTTTTGGTGAAAATTTATCCTAATCAAAACGACGCTTGATAAACCAAGTATCATTGATAGTAATCCCAAAGCTTGCTTGCATATATTGCTCACGAATCAGATTATTAGAAATAGTACCACGTTGTCCCGCTGTAAGAGAGATATTAAATGTAGTACTGCTTCGCCCAAATGGCAAAGAAATACCAGTGCTTATAGAGTAATCTTTTATTGTTTCTCCTCCAAAAGTAAAAGGTGTTTGTTCATAACGAAAACCAATTCTGTAAATACTTCTCCGCCAAAAACCCTTTTGTACTGCATCAAAATCAGGAATCCACAACCCTCCAACAGCCACCACAAGGTTTTGTCCCAAAGGTATATTATTTTCGAAATTCTTAAATCCATCCCAATTTTGACGACTTACATCCGCAGCAATTACCCATTTAGGTAATCCAGTTTGAAAATCTATTTTCTCAAAACTCATCCCCAAAGTAACCCGTGAAGCAAGTGTTACCCGTCCTCTTTCATTATCTACAAGTGTATCTGCATCTACACTTGTATC
>JBBRUH010000305.1:0-7084 GCA_038248005.1 Cytophagales bacterium
AAGAGAAAGGATTTCAATCACTTTGTGAGTCAGGTTAATACTGTTTTTAAGGCTTTCTATAAACAGATTTTTTGGTATAAAACATACCCTGCAATCTTCTAATACTCTAGCTGAAACTCCGTGTTTTTCTCCTGTAATCACTGACCTATAGCCCAAGACATCTCCTGCTTTTGCTAGACGGAGTATATGTTCTTTCCCAACTTCTGAGGTTTTATATACTTTTACTTTCCCTTCATAAATGCCATAGACACCTTGTGGGTAATTATTTTCATGAAAAATAATGCTCCCCTTTTTATAAAAATTAAAATCTTTATTCTTAGATATTTCACCCAGATATCTACTTTCAAGATTTGAAAAGATGCAATGCTTTTTTATATTACAAGCTTTGCATTCAGGTACTTTTGTTAAGTCCATAATCTAGAAATTTGAGATTAAAAATTAATATGAAGTGTATCTATGAATGAAGTATCGCCACAAGCTACTATCTATCTCCCTATTCTGGATGTGAGTATTGCAAATAAAAATACCTAAAACATGCTTTTTTATTCAATTGCATTGACAAAAAGTACATTATTTATCTATATCTCAAAGGACCAAACGATTGTATAATGAAAGGGCAATTTGGGTATTTTAAAACTATAAGAACTTACATAAATGAATAATTTACTTACATATTTCCCATATTTTCTTTAACAAATGACGTTTTATGCCTAGTTTAGATATGATAGTTATGACTGTAGCAAGGTATTATTATGGGTATAGCTAAATTTGATTATTTTAATATATACCTCATCCATCATATTGTATAAGACTAAATGATTGCATAATAGAAAGATAATCTGAGTATCTTCAAACTATGAAAACTTACAGAATTAAATGAGATAGTTACACATATCCCACATTTTCTCTAATAAACGATATTTTTTATCTAGTTTGGTGTTATACCTGTAGATGTGATAACATATTATCAAGAATATGATGTTTTTTAAAAAAATCAGTTCCGTTTCATTTTTAACTTAAAGAAAAACTCATGAAATTGTATATTAAATACATGGTCAGTCTTAGATGTAAAATAGTTGTAAGAGATCAGTTAGAAAATCTCAGGATTCCTTATGAATGTGTTGATTTGGGTTTTGTTGAGACATCAACACCAATTACAGGAGAACTAATCGATGAACTCAAAAAAAATCTTTCAAGATTTGGCTTAGAGCTTATGGATGATAAAAAAAGCATCTTGATTGATAGAATTAAAAATGTAATCATCGAGATGGTTCATTATGAAGATGAATTGCCAAAAACTAATTTTTCAGATTATTTGAGCGAGAAATTAGATTATGATTATACCTATCTAGCAAATATCTTCTCGGAAGTAAAAGGGATAACCATACAGCATTTTATTATTATACATAAAATTGAGAAAGTAAAGGAACTATTGTTGTATGATAATCTAAGCCTTTCTGAGGTAGCTTACAGGCTTCATTACAGTAGCGTGGCTCACCTATCAAATCAGTTTAAAAAAGTAACAGGTCTTACACCTTCCTACTTCAAAAAACTAAGGCTAAAACGACACAAAAACTTGGAGAATATATGATTTTAATCTATTTGGTTAGTGATGAGTCATAAATAATATGTATCGATATCTTAAACCTCACAGGTTGGTTTGACATTTTAAGCAATTCTTATTTTATGAAAATAATTTATTTTTAAAGAATTTAACCAAATTTTATTTGCTTGAAAGTACTTTTTTAAATTTTTGTTTTACAAAAATGCAATAAACAAAATAAAAAATAAAAGTGAGAATTGCTGAATGCAAACTAATTTCGACCATCTACTTACCCAAATAACTTATAACCTATCTCTTCCTTAGTATTTACTTCACTTCTTGTAAGGTAATAGTAGGAGGGGAGGGGCTATTTTTAATTGTCATTCCGAAGGGAGTGAGGAAACTTAATCTTTAACAGATTTAAGTTCCTTTGCAAACTCAGGATGATACTAGGTAGGAAAAAATTTGTCAAAGTTTATTCTGGCAAAATAAATCAAACGTAACGCTCATTGAAAATACTGCACAGTATAGCAGATTTTTCAAGATGATAGGAAAGTGGGAGATATACACATTTATTTTATAATGCTCTATTTTCTTATAATTTGCAATTCTTCTTTTGGTGTAATGGCTTTATGATTTCTTTACTTAACATAATGTTAATTATATACTCAATATACCAATATAAACAGTGAAAGCCTTTAATTCCTTATTTTGTTATTTATTGATAAATTACTTTATGTTAAGCAGAATACTCTAAACTCAGATGCCTTAAATATAGAAAGGAATAATCCAGAGAGATTTTATTTTATTCATTTCAGGGCTTTTGAGGTTTTTATAGATGTATCAAAAAATCTTGAAAGTTTGAGGGATTCACTTGTCAAAGCATTTTTAGAGCTTCTTAGCTTCATATAGATAATCCAGCAGAATGTTTTACTTTAGTTTTTAAAACAATTCACACTACTTTTAAATTTTATAGAATATTAATGCTTTATTCATTTCAAATAAATTTTATGCAATCTACTGATACCCTCAATCCAACCAAAATTAATTCTAAGCTACTTATACAACAATATAAAAATACACGACAAGCTTCTGAGCTTCTCTGCAAACCTCTGAAAGTCGAAGATTATGTAGTACAGCCTGCTGAGTTTATAAGCCCTCCAAAATGGAATCTAGCACACGTAACTTGGTTTTTTGAGACCTTTATCCTTAAACAGCATTTGCCAAGCTATCAAGAGCATAATCCTCAGTTTGCTTACTTTTTTAACAGTTATTATGAAAGTCTAGGTAATCGTACTTTTAGGGCACATCGAGGCAATATGACTCGACCTACTACCGAGGAAGTCTATACCTATCGCAGTTATGTGGATAAGTATATGGTTGAGTTTTTGAAAACTACGGAGCTAACCGACGAGCAAGTAGCACTTGTAGAATTAGGAATTAACCACGAACAACAGCATCAAGAGCTATTACTCACAGATTTAAAATATATTCTAGCCAATAACCCTCTTTTTCCTGAGTACCTCCCTCCTACTTGTGATACTGATTCTGTTCATATACCTTCCTTAGAATTTATAGAATTTCCCGAGGACTTACATACGATTGGTTATGAGGGCAATGATTTTCATTTTGACAATGAAAAAGGAGTTCACAAGCACTTTTTACATTCTTTTAGAATAGCTAATCGCCTGATTACCAATGCAGAATACATGGAATTTATGGCTGAAGGTGGCTATCAAAACTTTGCTCATTGGCTCTCTCCTGCTTGGGAATGGGTTAAGAATGAGCAGATAGAAGCTCCTCTTTACTGGCACAAAATCAAAGATGTATGGCATCAATACACTTTACAAGGCTTACAGAGAGTCAATCCTGATGCTCCCGTTACGCATATTAGTTTTTATGAGGCAGATGCCTATGCTACTTGGGCAGGCAAACGCCTTGCAACAGAATTTGAATGGGAAGTAGCTTGTAAGAAGCTTAATCCTGAAATTCCTCAAAATGCTATTTTCCAAGAAACAGCAGATCTTGCTCCACAGCCTGAGACGACTATTCCATGTTTTTACGGGAATGTTTGGGAATGGACCAACAGTGCTTATTTACCTTACCCTTACTATCAAAAAGCCGAAGGCGCATTAGGTGAATACAATGGAAAGTTTATGATTAATCAAATGATTTTGCGTGGTGGGTCTTGCGTAACGCCTTTAAATCATATCCGTCCTACATACCGTAATTTTTTCCATCCTCATGAGCGTTGGCAGTTTACGGGCATTCGCTTGGCAGAATATGTCTTGTAAATGACTCATAAGTGATGAGTTGTCTTGATACACTATTGATAATCAAATTTTCACAACAAGATTAAAATAAGTAAATTTCAATTGAATAACTCATATTTCGATAATAATTTCTATTAATAAAAAAATTTAAGTGTCTGATATTCAATAATTTAAACTAATAAATACTGTTCAAGCGAAGACGCTTGAACGATGTGAATAGCTGGTGCAAGCCTCTTGGCTTGCACCTCTCTTTACCTATAAAATTGTAACAATACTTAATGTAGCATTCTAAAAAAAGCAATTAGATAAAAACAAGTTAAAATTTTATTTATATCTGAAAAATATATTTTTAATTTTGATTATCGATATGTTTTTACCGAAATATGAGTAATAAACCAAGTTAAAATTTTACTGCATTCAATATAAAAAAATGAATCAATCTTTTGCGGATGACCTTTTTAAAGGGCTGACCAATGACCCCAAATATATTCCCTCAAAGTATTTTTATGATGAGCAAGGAAGCCGACTTTTTCAAGAGATTATGCACTTGCCAGAGTATTATCTTTTTGATTGTGAGTTAGAGATTTTTCGTAACAATCATGAGGAAATTCTAGAAAAATTTGCCCCTAACCAAGAACCCTTCGAACTCATAGAATTTGGTGCTGGGGATGGCGTAAAGACCAAAGTTTTGCTTAAAAATTTCTTGAAAGCAAAGACTGAGTTTAAGTACCTCCCAGTAGATATTTCTGAAGATGCTCTTGATAGTCTGGTGGCTAATTTAAAAGAAAATTTCCCTCAACTAGAGGTAGAAGGATTGCCTGATGATTATTTTATAGCCCTTAAAAAGCTAAATCTAAGCAGCACTAAACGAAAGGTCGTGTTATTTTTAGGCTCTAATATCGGTAATTTTAATTACGAGCAAAGCATTGAGTTTTTGAGTGAAGTTTCTAAAAATTTAAAGCCTAATGATTTACTTTTAATCGGGATGGATTTAAAGAAAAATCCTGATATTATCTTAGAAGCTTATAATGATAAACACGGGGTTACTCGTGCCTTTAATCTCAATCTCCTCAATAGGATTAATCGTGAAATGGAGGCTGATTTTAACATTGCTCAATTTAAGCATTACCCTGTCTATGACCCTGTGGAAGGTGGTGCAAAAAGCTACTTAA
The DNA here is from genome assembly GCA_038248005.1 of Cytophagales bacterium. Taxonomy (GTDB): domain Bacteria; phylum Bacteroidota; class Bacteroidia; order Cytophagales; family Microscillaceae; genus JAABSX01. The sequence continues at coordinate 4,989 of JBBRUH010000305.1, forward strand.
TGAGCCGAATCAAACAAACTGTTCATCTCAAAAAACTAGACTTAACCATTGCATTCGAACCCTGGGAAGCTATCTATACAGAAAGCTCTTACAAATACACGCCTTATAGAATTCAGAAAATAGCTGAATTAGCTGGCTTTGAGGTGATTAAAAACTTCTATGATGCTAGAAATCATTATACCAATTCACTTTGGAAGGTAGTCTAGCCCCACAGCCCCCTAACCCCCAAAGGGGAGATTTTAGGTTAAAACCTTAGTGTTCTCTGTGTACTTAGAGTTGGTTAAAAAATTGATAAACACATGAACCAATCCGAATTAGCACGCTATGACAGACATCTTCGCATCAAAGAATTTGGCATAGCAGGGCAAGAAAAACTCAAAGCTTCCAAAGTATTGGTCATTGGTGCAGGTGGTTTGGGCAGTCCTCTCCTACTCTATTTAGCGGCTGCGGGTGTAGGTACATTAGGAATTATAGATTTTGATGCAGTAGAATTAAGCAATCTACAAAGACAAGTGCTATTTACAGAAGCAGACGTAGGTAAAAATAAAGCCGAAACTGCTAAAGAAAAAGTATTCGCATTGAATCCTCACATTCAAGTCAATGTCTATCCTATTAAACTCACCTCACAAAATGCCCTTGAGATTATTCAAGAATATGATGTAGTGGCAGATGGTTCTGATAATTTCCCTACTCGATACCTCGTCAATGATGCCTGTGTATTATTGGACAAACCCCTAGTATATGCCTCCATTCATCGTTTTGAAGGGCAAGCTTCTGTATTTAATCACCGTGATAAGTTAGGAGACCTAGGGCCTAATTACCGTGATTTATTTCCCATCCCTCCCCTACCCGATTCTGTGCCTAGCTGTGCTGAAGCAGGTGTTTTGGGTGTTTTGCCTGGTATGTTGGGCACTATACAAGCCAATGAAGTCATCAAAATCATTACAGACATAGGTCAGACGCTCTCAGGAAGGCTTTTTGTCTTGGATGCTGCTAGTTTTGAGACTCGTACTTTTAATGTCAGAAGAAATCCTGAAAACCCATTGAATGGCAAAAATCCTAGCATCACTTCCTTGATAGATTATGAAGAATTTTGTGGAATAAAGCCTGTAGCTTTAATTAAAGAAAACACTATTAAATCACTGACTATGAGCGAGTTAAATGCAATGCTTGAAGAAAAAAAAGACTTCCAACTCATAGATGTTCGTGAGCCGTATGAGCACGAAGCTTATAACATCGGTGGAGAACTCATGCCTCTGGGAGAAATAGAACAACACTTAGATAATATTTCAAGAGAAAAAATAGTCATTATCCACTGCCAAAGTGGGATGAGAAGCCTGAAAGCCATTCAATTACTAGAAGACAACCATGGTTTTACTAATTTATACAATCTCGAGGGAGGAATTTAAGTAAGAGATAAGTTATGAGTTTATAATGGCTTGATAATGAATATTTTATATAAAATAATTCGATGATTATTCTGATACTGTTACTAAAAAACTATTTTTTTAAATAGTAAAGCAACCTTATGATTTGTATTGTACGTATGTAGGGCATTATCAAAACTATTTACTAAACCAATATGAATCTAAAATTAACTTTTGCAATGCTGTTTGCTCTGATTTTACTGATGTCTTCTTGCCAAGAATGTAGATTTGTTTCTGAGCCAATTATCAACCTCAGGTTTGAAAGTAATTCAAGTAATCCTACTAATTTCTCAAGAGTCTATGCTATCGGAGCAGTTGAAAATCTCTTACCCACAAATCAACTTGATTATCAAGTTCCTCTTGGGCTGGATAGAGATAATGTAGTCTATGTATTTGAATATCAAGATACAGCACTCACAGCTGATACCTTAGTTATCCAGTATGATAGACAATTAGTCAATGAAACTCGCTGTGGCTTAGTGATGAAGATTTCAGAACTTAGTATTGACGAAACTCGCACTACCTTTGAAAATACAGTTACCACCTCTTTAAACTCTGACTATGAATTATTTATATCTCTTTAATCTTTTGATGCTTCTTATCATATCAGCAAATTCTTTTGCTCAGGAAGATTTAAAGCCTTTTTATCTTGAGTTAAACATTGACAAA
>JBBRUH010000306.1:0-7069 GCA_038248005.1 Cytophagales bacterium
CCGCACGAAGTTAAAAGCTTACTTGTAATGACTTGCTGATTAGTGTGTAAAAACTATCTCTTAAAAATAGCAATATCAAATAAACAGACTATGAGCAAAAAAGGAATCATTTATATCTTATTGAACCCAAGTTTCATCAAGTGTGTCAAAATTGGTAAGACCCAACGTACTTCTGAGGAAAGAGCCAAAGAAGTTTACCGACAAGCAAAGACAGGTATCCCAACTGAATTTGTAGTTGCCTATGAAGAGGTAGTAAGTGATTGTGATTTGGTAGAAAGGTTAGTTCACCAAACTCTTGAAAAGTTTAGGATAAATAATGATAGAGAGTTTTTCGCTATTTCTTTAAAGGAAGCAATCAGAACAATTCAGCATATAATATCTGAACTAAAAAAACAACATAAGTTAAGTTTTGTGGAGCAAAATATTGAAATACTCACACCAAAAAGCTGGTGGGAGAATCTGAGCTTTGTCTGGCAGCAAATATTCAGGCATCATCTAAATATAAAATATCAACCTACAGAAATAGACCTATCTAGGGCTATTCACAGTGTTATAGAACATTGCCAAGATGATAAACTGAGAAATAAAGTATCAATACTTGTTAGCAATAAGAGATTTACCCAACAAATCACAAAATGGTATAATAGTCTAACACATGAAAAAATATTATTTAACTCTTACTTACCTTATGAGCCTTCTAAAAGAGAAATAGAACAAATATTCAAACTATCTAAGATTAACTGTGCCAATAATATTGCAGTTCTTGACTTAAAGCCATTAGAAAAGTTATTAGAATTAAGAGAAATCAATGCAACTAATACAAGTATATCTGACCTATCACCTTTAAAAAACCTCTTAAACATGGAAGTAATTCAACTAAACTTCACCAAGATAGATAACTTAGATGATTTAATGGGTTTACCTAAATTGGTAAAGATAGATTGTTATAGTACAGACATGCACCCAAAGGACATTAAGAGGTTTAAGGAGACTAGACCTAATTGTAAAGTACTTGACAGTACTTTTTTAAGTATATGACAACAAAAAAATAGCTTAAGTAGATTTTACGAAAAGAATACTCTAAGGTCATCTGAGGCTTGCCATTGTCTTTATAGTCAGTGATTTTGTGAGTACTTGTGTCTTTCTCACCCAAGAGTTTGCATATATACAAGTAAACCAATAGTTTAGTACATTCAATAGCATAAAAACATAAACCAGTGGGAAGCAACAGCGAACACCCCTATCATAAAAATACCATAAGTAAAAAAATAAATGGCTAAAAAAGCGTCTAATAAAAAACCAAAGAGCATAGAAGAAAATCTATGGGATTCAGCCAATAAATTGCGTGGCAGTGTAGAGTCATCAGAGTACAAGCACGTAGTACTGGGCTTAATATTCCTGAAATTTGCCAGTGATAAGTTTGAAGAACACCGACAAAAACTAATAGACGAAGGGAAAGAAAACTACATTGATATGCCCGACTTTTATGGAATGGCAAATGTGTTTTACCTTGATGAAACCTCACGCTGGAGCTACATCATCAAAAACTCCAAGCAAAACGACATCGCTCTCAAAGTGGATACTGCCCTACACAATATTGAGAAAAATAACAAAGCACTCAAAGGAGCATTGCCCGATAATTACTTCTCTCGCTTGGGTTTAGATATCGCCAAGCTCAGCTCTTTGCTTGATACCATCAATGACATCAACACATTACAAGACAAAGAACAGGATATAGTGGGGCGTGTCTATGAGTACTTCCTATCTAAGTTTGCACTTGCAGAGGGAAAAGGAAAAGGAGAGTTTTATACCCCTAAGAGTATTGTAAACCTAATTGCCCAAATGATAGAACCTTATAAAGGCATTATCTATGACCCTGCTTGTGGCTCAGGGGGTATGTTTGTGCAGTCTATCAAGTTTATTGAAGCCCATAATGGCAATAAAAAAGAAGTCTCTATCTATGGGCAAGAATACACCAATACTACTTACAAACTCGCTAAAATGAACCTTGCTGTAAGGGGTATCTCTGGCAATCTAGGCGAAAAGGCTGCTGATACCTTTGCAGATGACCAACACAAAGACCTTAAAGCAGATTATATCATGGCAAACCCTCCTTTTAACCAGAAAGACTGGAGAGCCGACAATGAACTAAACCATGACCCCAGATGGAGAGGCTATGATGTCCCCTCAAAAAGCAATGCCAATTATGCTTGGATTCTCAATATGGTAAGTAAACTCTCTGAAAATGGCGTAGCAGGTTTTATCCTAGCCAATGGTGCATTGAGTGGTGGAGGCGAAGAATACAAAATTCGCTGTAAACTGATTGAAAATGATTTGGTAGAAGCCATTTTGATTTTGCCAAGAAAATTATTCTATACTACTGATATTAGTGTAACCCTATGGATTATCAATAAAAATAAGAAAGAGCAAACACGAGAGATAGGTGATGAAACACGCAACTACCGAAATCGTGAAAACGAACTCCTTTTTATGGATTTACGACAAATGGGCGAACCTTTTGAAAAGAAATATACCCAATTTTCAGATGCAGATATTCAAAAAGTAACTGCTACTTACCATCAATGGCAAGTAGAAGAAATTGAAAATGTACCTGAGTTTCGCTATACTGCTACCTTAGAAGAAGTAGCCAAAAAAGATTTTTCTCTAGTGCCAAGTAAATACATAGAATTTGTAAACCAAGATGAAAATATTGACTTTGATGAGAAGATGAACATCCTGAAAGGCGAGTTTGCGGACTTGCTCAAAGCCGAAGCACAAAGTAAAACCGATTTACTCACTGTATTTAAAGAATTAGGCTATGAAATTGAACTATAAGCAATTAGGTGATTACATACAAGCAGTTGAAGGAAGAAACAAAGATTTGCGAGATATTCCACTGATGGGTTTGAGCATTAACAAGGTTTTTATTCCTTCTATTGCTAACACCATTGGTACTAATATGGCAACCTATCGTATCATTAAACGCAATCAATTTGGCTATGGGCCTGTAACCTCCCGAAATGGTGAAAAAATAACCATTGCTTTGTTTGATGATTATGATGAAGCAATGATTTCTCAAACTTATACACCATTTGAAGTGTCAGATACCGAAAAATTATTACCTGAATACCTAATGATGTGGTTTCGCAGACCTGAGTTTGATAGGTATGCACGATTTAAAAGCCACGGCAGTGCCAGAGAAATTTTTTCTTGGGATGAAATGCAAGAGGTAATGCTCCCCATTCCCCACATAGACAAACAAAAAGAAATCGTAACTGAATACAACATCCTCCAAAACCGCATTAAACTCAATGAGCAACTTATCCAAAAACTCGAGGAAACCGCACAGGCGATTTATAGGGAATGGTTTGTGGAGGGAATTGATTTGGAAAATTTGCCAGATGGTTGGAGGGTTGAATGTATAAATGATTTATGCAGCTATTCAAAAAAAAGAATTTCTATTGAAGAACTTAATACAGACAATTATATCTCAACGGAGAATATGTTGCAAGAGCGAGGCGGAGTTACAATAGCAAGCAATCTACCCAATGCCACTAATGTGATAAATTTTGAAATTGGTAATATTTTGATTTCAAATATCCGACCTTATTTCAAAAAGATTTGGTTGGCATCCTTTAATGGCGGCTGTTCAAATGATGTTCTGTGCATTGTGCCAAAATCAAATATTCCTTCTTTGTATTTATATCAAATTCTTGAAAAAGATAATTTCTTTGAATACGTAATGGCAGGAAGTAAAGGAACAAAAATGCCAAGAGGTGATAAAAAATGGATAATGAATTTTCCTGCAATTATTCCTAGCAAACAACTTTTAGAAAAGTTCAACAAGTTTGCTAAGTCTATTCAGAGTATCATTTATATAAAAAAACAAGAAAACCAAAAGCTAACAGAACTAAAAGCCTTGTTGCTATCTAAGTTGGCAACAGTAGAAGGATAATAATATGGTAAATGAAGTAATATTAAAGACCGAAACTTTGAGTAGTTTGCTTTTAAGTGGTGAGCATGCCCTTAAAATCCCCGACTATCAACGTATTTATTGTTGGGAAGAAAAGCAGGTGATTCGACTCTTAGAGGATATACAGAACTATGCTAATAAAACCTATCACATGGGCAGTATTATTCTGCATAAAAGAATTGATGGGCAAAATAATTATTATGATGTAGTAGATGGGCAACAGCGTTTGGTTACTTTGTCGCTTCTATTACTGCAACTTGGCAGCAATAACTTCTCTTTTCTCGATGAAAAATTTGAGTCTGAAGAGGCTCAAAGCTATGTTGCTTACAACAAGTGGTTGATACATAATTATATTCAGGGGCAAAATCAAGTTTTTAAGATAGACAATCTGCTTGGACTTCAGTTCTCGGTATTAATTCTTGAAAGTGCTACACTTGATTTAGCCTATACTTTTTTCACAAGTGAAAATGGCAGAGGCAAAGCCTTATCTGATTTTGATTTATTGAAATCACATCATTTACGCTATGTATTGATACCTCAGCAAGCCGAGCACCTTGCAGGCAGGTGGGATGACTTAATAACTCAATCAGACAATGATGATAATACCAAAGCACTAGGGCGGACTTTTGAAATTTATCTTTTCAGGCTACGAAAATGGATGCGGAAAAGAAATTGGGACGATAGCAAAAAGCGTAAAGTAAAAAACGAGTTTGAAGCTACTGCTATTATCCCCGAGATTCCACCTTTTGGCGAACAGTTCTATTTTTATGAGAGTATTCAGGGAGGTACACATTTTTTTGCTTATGCTGAGCAATTTATATATCGCTTTCATGAGTTTGAACAAACACAAGCATACAAGGAATTAAATAAACATCTAAATTGGGAGAAACATTGGTGGTATCGTGATTGTATAGAAGCCCTACTTTTTGCTTATTATCTAAAATTTGGGACACTCTATCTGAACGAAGCATGTCTGCTCATTTGTCGCCATATTTCACAGCATCGATATAGCACTTCAAGAGCTTATATTCAATCTATCCTTGCATACACTAACGACTCTGAAATTGTGATGATGATAGACCAAGCCACTTCACCCACTTTTTTTCTAGCAGAAATGCAGGCTGTCATTAAAAAAATGCCTGTCATTCCTGATGATTTAAAAGGCACAAGGCTTCGATACCATCATGCGTTGAAAAATATTGACATGACTCTCAGTTATAACTCTATCCTAGCATCTTATTTTAATAAATCAAATGGCTGATAATAAATACACTCCTAAAACTATTGATAAAAGCTTTATCATTCCCTTATATCAGCGTTTGTTTGAGTGGGAAGAAGCACAAGTTTTACAACTGCTCAATGATTTGTATTCGAGCTTCAAAAAAACGCCTGAAAGTCCTTATTACATTGGTATGCTTACTGCATTTGAAGCCAGTGAAAAACATTATAGCTTGGTAGATGGTCAGCAACGGTTTACTGTATTGACTTTGATGGGAATTGTTTTGGATTGGAAAGGTTTTTTGAAAGTTGATGATAAACTACGTCTTTCATTTTTTGCTAGAAAAAAAGATGAGGCGTATTTGAATAGTTTGATTAATAAAAGCAGTTCGGAATATACCAACCGAAGGATGAAAGTAGGAATAGAGTGTATCCAAAAATTTATGGCAGATAAAGACGAAAACTTTAAAAACTATATTTATACACAAACGACATTTTTTATTTCCGAACTCCCAAAATATTACAACTTACAAGACCTCAATCGCTATTTTGAAACAATGAACGAAGCAGGCAAAGGGCTTGAGAACCACGAAGTACTAAAAGTGATACTGCTGAAAAAAGTTACCTCTGAAAACTATAATCAATACACAATAAACTATAATCAATACACAATAATCTGGAATTCAATTTCGGAAATGGATAAATGTATCATTAGACAAAAAGAAAAAGAGAGACAAGAAGATTATAAAAATAGGAATGCTAGTATTTTCAAAGAAACAAGCTTTGGAAAAGTATTTGGTAATTATACTAAAGACAATTCAGAAGAAAATATACTTTCTTTAAAAGATATTCAGCCAACCCCCAAGAAACCAAGCGAAGCTCAATTAGAAAGAAATGAAAAGGCAATGCTTTCTTTTACCGATTTTTTATTGCAAGTGCTATGGCTGTGCCTTCTGAAAGAAAATCGCAAAAAGGCAACGGATTTTTTTAACAGAAACAAACTACTCGAAACTTTTGAAACTCACATTAAAAATGAGGGAAACGATGGAACAGTTGGGATTGATACCTTTTTTACTAATTTACTGAAATTCAGAGTTTTATTTGATTATTACATCATTCGTCTGAATAGCAGCGATGAAAGAAATATTACCTATTCACTCAATCAGGTTACAGAAGGGTCAGACAGCCAATCCAAACAAAGTTTGATACACTATCAATCCATGCTTTATGTCAGTACAGAGCCTCATATATGGCTTACAGATTTTTTGGAGTATCTTCGAGACAATGAAAACACAATGGTCTCAATAAATGATTCTCTACAATGGCTGCAAAACTGGGATAATCAAAGATGGGCTAATTCCAACATCTCTTTAATTTATGGTTCTATAAATCGCTATTGGTTCTGGCGTTTAGACTATTATTTATGGGCAAGAAGGAATGAGTATTTTACAGATAACGAAACAAAAGAAATAGCTGATAAGTATGTTTTCAGGTCTAACCGTTCTATCGAACATATCGCACCACAGACTCCAAAGACGGAAAGTCAAGTGGAGTTTAAAGAAGGGTTACATCATAAATTTGGAAACTTAGCAATGATTTCAGCAGGACAAAACTCCTCATTGCAGAATAGCTCATTTGAAATGAAAAAGGCTTATGTTCAGGCATTTATCAGTAAGAGTGTGGGTGGAAGTATTCAAAGTTTAAAAATGCTCAGTATATACCAATATGATACTTGGAATGAGGAAAATATTAAGCAACATCATAATAAAATGATTGATGTGTTGATAAAGTCATTTGGTTATAGCCAAGAGACAGGCATAATGGTATTCAACAACTTCAACTAAAACATAGTAAATTATAGTAATAAATAGTATTTTA
>JBBRUH010000307.1:0-7028 GCA_038248005.1 Cytophagales bacterium
AGCTCCAAAATAAAGAATGTATTCTTTAGGTCTTTCTGTTAAAGGCTCAAAAGTCTGAGGAGTTTCTGCTCCGTTATAAATCACTTTAATCTTAGAAGCCTCTGCTCCTAGCCTGATTAGATTCTCTTTGATGGTTTGGGAAGGAGTCAGGATATAATCCGCCTTTTCCCAACAAAAAACCTCCATATTTCTGATTTTTTGGAGTGTGCTTTCTGTCAATTTAGGATAGCGATAAGGCAACTCAATAGAAGGCAAACCATTTACTTCAAAGACAGTCAAATACTTTTGATTTTTTTGATGAAATAAAATAGGTATTCCGCTCCAAGGATCTCTGAAATGACAGATTTCTAGCTCTGTTTGTTCTTGGAGAAGAGTAAGAAGGTTTGCACCAAAAGCTTGTGTTCGCTCCAAAAAATTAGGAATTTCGGGCATAAAACGAGTAATTTCAATCCCTTCCTGCTCATTTTGATAGGGTGCAAGTTTGGGAGAACCTAGCACATGTAGCCAGCCACCTTGCATTTTTTTGAATAAAGTCTGGGCAAAATGATAAATATGTGTAGAAGAACCTTTAGCCGTAGGATAAACATCAAAAGCTGTATAGAGTGCTTTATGATTTAAAACAGGTCTTATTAAAGAAGTTTCTGTGGAGTTTTCAGACATAAATTGTAAATTTGAACTTAATAATAGACAAACTAACATAGACAAACTGGTTTGAATTTACAAATAATTATTTTATGGCAAAAATATTTTTAATCATAGGGTCTTTATCAGGTTTGATTTCGGTGGCTTTAGGTGCATTTGGAGCACATGCTTTATGTAGTATTTTGGAAGCAAACCAACGCACAGATACTTTTGAACTGGCTTCTCGCTATCAGTTCTATCACTCATTAGCGATTTTGGCAGTAGGTCTTTTGGCTTTGCATACTCCTAGTCGCTGGCTTACTTATTCGGGCTATGGATTTTTGATTGGTACTATTATATTTTCTGGTTCGCTGTATGTGCTTGCACTTACCAATATGAAATGGCTAGGAGCGATTACGCCTATAGGTGGAGTAGCTCTGATTATAGGTTGGTTTTGTCTTTTGTGGGCAGCTTGGAAAATGTAAGTGAGTTATGAATACTTGAAAGAATGATTTAGTGAAGGTTTGAAATATAAATCTATAATTTGTGAATATAAAATTTTTATTTTCGGAGGAAATTCTTTTAGAAAATGAATTTGTAAGGCTTGAACCATTAAAAATGAGTCATTTAGACTTTTTAGTCCTTATAGCAGAGCAAACTCCAGATTTATTGAAGTTTTCCCCCTCCCCTTTTGGAGATAGAGCCGCACTTCAAGATTATATACAGATAGCCTTAGACGAAAAATCAAATCTTAACAGACATCCTTTTGTTATTTTTGATAAGCAAAAGGAAAAATATGCAGGTAGTACAAGCTTTGCTGATATTTCAGCCAAAAATCAAAGATTAGAAATAGGCTGGACTTGGATAGGAAAAGACTTTCAAGGAACAGACTTGAATAAAAACTGTAAATTTTTAATGCTCAGGTATGCTTTTGAAATATTAGCGTTTGAGAGAGTAGAGTTTAAGGCAGATAGCAGAAACCTACAATCAAGAAGAGCCATAGAAAAAATCGGAGCTACCTATGAAGGAGAATTAAGAAGTCATACACTGATGAATGATGGTTATAGAAGACACACAGTCTATTACAGCATTTTAAAAGATGAATGGCAAGCTGTCAAACAAAACATTCTGCTATAAAATTTAGCAGAGAAAACATTCTCAAATGAGTCTTGTTTGAAAAGTAAAACAGACAAAACTTATGAGAAATTTAAAATCTATTCTCCCTTTCCTTCTTTTGATAGGCTTTTTGGCAGTGGTGGTCGCACTGATTCTTAAAGATGAAACACCTAAAGATATTCAGATAGCTTCTACTCCTCAACAAAACATATCCCTAGACTCTGATTTTGGTAATTATTGGTATAAAGGAGAAGCAGAACTAGCAAGTTATGATTTGGAGCAATCTCGCTATGGAGAAATTCACTCAGGAGATGCAGTATTAGTTTTCGTTACTGAGCCTTTTTCAGCTTCTAAGCAAGTCAAATTAGATAATCCAGATAATGCAGGAAATGATAAAGTAGATGTTTTGAAGCTAAACTTCACCAAAAAATTCAATACTGGAATTTATCCTTATTCTATTATGACTTCCTCTTTTACGCCTATTCAAATCAATCAGCATCCCAATAGCTTTAAAATAACTACCAGTGTTCAAGAGTGGTGTGGTCATACGTTTACTCAGTTAAATCTAGAGGCTCAATCTTATAAAGTCCAAAGTATCTCTTACTTTGAATCTGAAGGCGATAAAACCTTTAAACTACAAAAAGCCCTCCTTGAAGATGAACTTTGGAGTCGTATCAGAATATCACCCGAAAGTCTGCCAATAGGTGAGTTGTCTATTATTCCGAGTACGATGGTTTCACATCTGATTCATCATCCCTTAAAAGTAGAAAAAGCAAAAGTCTCTTTAGAAAAAATCAATGAAAAGGAACAAACTTACACCTTATTTTATCCTGAGTTAGACAGACGCTTGGTGATTCGATTTGAGACAGCTTTTCCACATAAAATACTGGGTTGGGAAGAAACTTACCCAAGTATTGGAGGAAAAAAATTAACTACCAAAGCTACTCTTAAAGCTATCTTAAAGACTGATTATTGGAATAAGAACTCAAAAGCTGATAGTACCTACAGAGAGAAACTAGGGCTAAGTCAATAAGAGATTGAGGGATTGATTTATTACTGAAATATGATCCCACCACTGTTATATGAAACTGTTATTTGGTACTCAATTTAACTACCAAAGCCGTAATATCATCTTTTTGTTTACATTCTTGTAGTTGAGATTCTATCTCACTATCGAGCATCTCCTTTTGTTTCTCGATACCAAGAGGGAGCATACTTTTGAGCGTTTCTTTGAGGCGAGTAGTGCCAAATCTTTTTTGCTCTGAGCCTGGCTGATTGATTATTCCATCAGAGATAAGATAGATATAATCATCTTTTTTGAGTTCTATGGTATGGTTTTCAAATTTCCTTGTTTCCTTATTGCTCCCTCCTATTGGGTATTTATTAGGTGCGATTTCATTGATTTCCCATCCATTGCTATAGAGTAGAGGAATTGCTGCTCCAGCATAGGTGATTTTTTTATGTTGATCCGCAGTTTCTTCTATACAGCAAAGAGCTATGTCCACACTGTCTTGGTTGCGTTGTTGATCTTGGCGAAGTGCCAGACGTAATTTGGCATGAAACATCTCTAAAATCTCTCCAGGACTTTCTATTTGCTTGAGATTCAGGATTTCATCCAAGATATTAATACTAATCGTTGACATAAAAGCACCTGCTACTCCCTTGCCTGTGCAGTCTGCTACGGCTATAAATCGCTTCCCTTTTGACTCTCTGAACCAATAAAAATCTCCTGAAACATTGTATTGAGGTCTAAAAATCACAAAATATTTATCAAAATACGCATCCAAATCTTGGTCTGGCAAGATTGCTTTTTGGATATTTTTGGCATAAATCACATTAGAGGTGATTTGTGCATTCTTTTGGGTAATCTCTTCATAAGCTTGCTCAAGAGCTGCTTTTTGACCTTCTATATCATCTTTTTGTTTTTCTATTTCTGCTTTTTTCGCTTCTAAAAGCTGATATGCTCCTCTCTTTTGGCGAATAGCTCTGATGATAAACAGCAAAGCAATAATGATAATGACTGCTCCAGCGATGAGTGCATTTCTGATTAAATTCTGTCTTCTTAGCTCTACTTCCTTGATTTCTAGCTGATAGCCATACTCTAGACTGGCAGTTCTCTTATTATTTTCTTCATTAAAAAGAGAATCTTTAATCGAGATAAATGCCTCTAGATTTTCAAAGGCTTCATCAAACTCACCCAAAGCACGGTGGCATTTTGCCAAACCTTGGTACGCATTTTTGATTTCTATTTTGCTATTGATTTTTTTAGCAATGCGGAGTGCTTCTGTGAAGTTCTGTTTTGCTTTTTCATATTCTTCTTGTTTGATAAATATCCCACCCAAATTATTCAGATTAGTAGCGATTAATAGTTGGTCATTGAAAGATTTACCAATCTTAAGCGAACGCTCCATATAATCTAATGCCTTTACTAACTCTCCTCTTTCAAAATAGATTTTACCCATATTATTAAGGCTAGTAGCAAGTCCCTGCGTATCTTCTAAGCTTTCACGAAGTTTGATACTTTTTAAATAGGTTTCTTCTGCTTTTTTTAAATCTCCTTGCTTGAGATAGACTCCTCCGATGTCATTTAAGCTAAAAGCAACACCTCTTTTGTCATCTATTTTTTCTTTGATTTTGAGGGCTTTTTCATAGTACTCTATAGCTTTCTTATAATCTTCTTTGTCAAAAAATACTAACCCGATATTACTGTAATTATTGGCAATTCCTTGTGGATAATTTTCCTTTTCGCAGATACTTAAAGATTTAAAATGACTGTCTAAGGCACGAGAATAATTGCCTTGAATCCGATAAACAATGCCCGAAATATTTAAACTTAATGCCTTTCCTACGTTGTATCCGATTTTATCAGCAAGACTTTCTGCCTCATTGGCATATTTCATACTAGTATCATAAGAATAAAATATATGCTCAAAAGCTAGCTCATTGATTGCTTCTACTTTTTGCTTGCTATCAGGTAATTTTTTTACCAGTGTTTGAAGGCTATCCATACGCTTACTCTGTGCATAAGCTCCCAAACATAAACACCACATACCTAAAAAGAAAAACAGAAAAGCCTTTTTCATTTACAATTAATAAACTTCGATTTTTTATGACTATTTAAACAACAAATATAATCTTTACTACACAACTATTTCGCCATTATGCAAGATTATTTAAGAAAGTTTTTGGTTGGGTTAATTAGACTGATTTTATCAAGTAAGATTAAGGAAAATAGGCATCAAACTTTCCTTATCTTTGTGAAGTTGTTAGGTTTAATTATTTGAGAATTTCCTTAAAATCTTTTTCCATGTCTTCTAAAATAAACGCTCAAGAAAAACAAATTCTTTATGACAATCATGGTCGCCCTCTGACTTATCTGAGACTGGCAATCACTGATAGGTGCAATCTGCGTTGCTTTTATTGTATGCCTGCTCACGGGATTGAGTATTTACCCAAACCCGAAGTAATGACCTTTGAAGAAATGGAGAGAATGGTCAAAATATTGGCGAATATGGGGATTTCCAAAGTGAGGATTACAGGTGGAGAGCCTTTTGTAAGACGTAATTTGATAGATTTTCTGTGGAAACTGAGAGAAATCAAAGGCTTAGAAGAGATTCATATCACTACCAATGGCGTGCTTACTCATTCATATCTTTCTGAATTGATTGCTCTTAAAATCAATTCTGTCAATCTTAGCTTAGATACTTTAGACCCTAAGCGTTTTTATGAGATTACGAGAAGAGATGAACTCTCCCAAGTAATAAAGACTTATCATGGTTTGCTAGAAAATGGTATTAAGATGAAAATCAATGCTGTGGTGATGGAAGGGAAAAACACCGAGGATTTAATCGCCTTAGCAGAACTTACCCAAAAAGACTCCGTAGAAGTGCGTTTTATAGAAGAAATGCCCTTTAATGGAGAAGGCACTCACTACCCTATCTTGCATTGGAATTACCATAAAATCAGACAAACTTTAGAAGCTCATTATCCTGAGTTAGAGCGTAGCCAAGATGAGCCTTTTGCAACGGCACAGAGTTTTCAAATACCTAGTTATAAAGGTAAGATTGGAATCATCGCTGCTTTTAGTCGTACTTTTTGTGGGACTTGTAATAGAATCAGAGTGACACCACAAGGCACGCTCAAAACCTGCCTGTATGATGGTGGAGTACTGAATATCAGAGATTTAATGCGAGCAGGACAAGAGGATGAAATGCTCCAAATGGCTTTTTTAAAGGCTTTTCGAAATCGTGCTAAAGATGGCTTTGAAGCCGAGCAATCCAGAAAGACCGTTGTTTCAGAGTCTATGTCCACGATAGGAGGTTGATAGATAAGCATCTTTCTCAAAAATTTCTCTAATTTTGAAGCTCCAAAAAAACAAAAAACATGAAATATTACAGCTTGATTTTCATCTTGCTTGCCTTTGCCTGTTCTAGTGGTTCAGAGGCTTTTTTAGAAAAAGGAAAGTCTCTTATGAAAGAGCAAAACTATGAAGTAGCCTTAGAGTTTTTAGACAAGGCTTTACGCAAAGACCCCAAAAATGCAGAGATTTACAATGTGCCTGGAGTTGCTTATTTTAACTTGCAAAAGTACCCCGAAGCTATCTCAGACTACGGAAATGCACTCAAAATAGATAGCCTTGATTACAAACCTTATCTCAATAGAGGGCTTGCGAAGGTAGAATTACAAAACTGGAGCGAAGCCAAAGAAGATTTTACAAAAGCCTTAGAGTTACAGCCCAATGAATTTGACTTATATGTCAATAGAGGAAGGGTCAATTTTGAATTAAAAAGCTTTGAAGAATCACAGGCTGATTTTGAGAAAGCCATTCAGCTTAATGACAAATCTCTAGATGCTTATTTTGGGCGAGGAAATGCACTTTACAGTTTGCAGAAATATGAAGAAGCCATCAAGGATTTTCAACAAGCCATCCGAATAGACAAAAGATCAGGAAGGGCTTTTTATGCTTTAGGAGTAGCAGAACTCAAAATGGAAGCCAAAGAAGATGCTTGTCTGCACCTCAAAAGGGCTGAACAACTCAAATATCCAGAGGCTGAAAAATTGGTAAAACAGGTTTGTGGTGAATGAAAGGATATAAGACATGAAGAATATAAAGTATCAAGCCATTTCTAAAATACCAACTACGGAATGATGAACCATTAAGAGATTAAGATACATTAAGCCTCTTCACTATCCTTCATTCCTTAATGGTTAAAAAAGTGAATCATTAAAAGATTAAGATACATTGCACTATCCTTCATTCCTTAATGGTTAAAAAAAGTAAACCATTAAGA
>JBBRUH010000308.1:0-7001 GCA_038248005.1 Cytophagales bacterium
TAAGAGATTAAGATACATTAAGCTTCTCTTTCCTATTTCAGTAGCAAAAGCCTTCACTACCCTTCATTCCTTAATGGTTAAAAAAAGTAAACCATTAAGGAATTAAGATACATTAAGCCTTCACTATCCTTCATTCCTTAATGATTAAAAAAGGGTAAATCTCTCCGTTTATTAGTCTTAACCTTCGGCTTGTCGTTAGGGCGATTAACAAATCGAGTCCAAAACTTTGTGTTTTATTTTCTGGTCAGATGATTCAAAAAAAGTGGTTAGTGTCAAAATAGCTTAATCAAAATACTACCTTAAAACTAAATTATGAAGCCATTTTTTAATGCTTACCATGGAGTAAAACTCACCATATTTCCGCTGTCTTGTTCTATTGCCACTATGACCACCTAATCACATAAAAGAGTCTAAATTTAAATTTGGACTCTTTTAACAAATTTAAAATACTGATAATCAGTATTTTAAAACAAATAATTTATAACCTATCACTAGTTTCTTACTTATTTGGTTGAGGAGTAGTTCGTAAGTAAGATTTAATCTCTGTATGTCCTTTTGGAAATTTAGCAGGAATATCCTCATTGGTAATAGAAGGAGAAATTACTACATCTTCCCCATCTTTCCAGTTGGCAGGAGTAGCCACACTATAATTAGTAGTCAGTTGTAAAGAATCAATTACTCTAATAATCTCATCAAAATTACGTCCTGTAGAAGCAGGATAAATAAGCATCAATTTAATTTTTTTATCAGGATCAATGATAAAAACAGAACGCACCGTGAGATTTACAGTAGAGTTAGGGTGAAGCATATCATACATTGTAGCAATGCTTTTGTCTTCATCGGCAATGATTGGATAATCTAAAGTGGTATTTTGAGTCTCATTAATGTCTTTAATCCATTCGTGGTGTGATCCAAGAGGATCTACACTGAGTGCAATGGTTTTGACATTTCGTGCCTTAAATTGATCTCTGTATTTAGAAACTGTTCCTAGTTCTGTGGTACATACAGGAGTAAAATCTGCTGGGTGTGAAAAGAATACTGCCCAGCTATCTCCAAGCCATTCGTGAAAGTTAATTTCGCCCATAGTAGTTTGAGCTGTAAAATCAGGAGCTTCATCGCCAAGTCTTAATGCCATAATAATGTTGTTTTATGTTTGAGAATAAAATTAAATTATACATCCATAACAATAAAAATAGAAATGGGTTTCCTAAAATTTCACTTACTTATGCATATTTTTGCTCCTACAATACAAATTATCATTCATTAACTTATCTCAAAATGCGACAAATTACCACACTAGTACATCTAGAAATGCAAATCACTCTCTTTTCTTGGAATCAAAAATACCTGCTCAAATTTGAAAAAGGAGTATTAGAACAGACTTACAAAATTCCAGAAATGGATGTAAGTGGTTTAGAAGAAATAAAATTACTTACTCAAAATGAGTTATTTTTAAAGAAAATTCAGCAAAGATTTGAAGAAATGCAAGAAGATTTACATCAAGTATTAGAGACGCTTTATTGATAGATTATTCTTTGACATCAGAAACACTTGAACAAGGATTTAAAAAGTTATGAGCAATTTTTTTATCTTAAAATTGTTTATATTTGTAATACAAAAATTAATAGCACATGAGTTACGTAAAAGAAAGTTTAACAAAAGGGGAGCGTATCATCTATACCACCAATCTACATTGGATTATTTTTATGGAGTCGCTGTCTATTATCATTATAGGACTGTTCATTAGTTATTTGGGTGTAATATATGAGGCTATTCTTGGTAGTTTTAAAACATGGTTAGAGTATATTGCTTTGGCAGTACTAGTTGTTGGAGGGGTTAAATTTTTATTAGAATTAATTAGGCATAATACTTCTGAGTTCGCTGTTACTACCGAGAGAGTAGTCATTAAAGTGGGAGTGATTCAGCGTAAATCATTGGCAATGCACTTAACCAAAATAGAAAGTATAGAGATTAATCAGTCTATCATCGGACGAATATTTGGCTTTGGGTCTATCAGTATTACAGGTACTGGAAATGCAGAAAGTGATTTTGATTTGCTCCGAAACCCCAATAAGTTCCGTGAGAAAATGCAGTGGATTGCTGCCTCTGATGACAATGAGATAGAGGCTGTCCATCCAAACCCTACTACTCAAAGACAAAGACAATCTCAAGCAAAAGCACAAGAAAATGTAGTGCATAGAAGTAGTACTACTCGTCGTCGTCGCAGAAGAAGATAAATTTCAATACGTTTTTAGTCTATCTGATATGAAGAAACTATTACTTCTTTTGCTTCTATCTCTGAGCCTTATTCCTCTAGCTCAAGCACAAGAAAACATCCTAGATGGCTTAGAAAGTGAGGATGCCTTAGGGCGTTTATTTGTGCAAGCATTCCAAAAAAAAGACTTCAAAAAACTTAAGAGTAGTTTTGTGCCCGCAGAACTCTACCCAAAAATCTCCCCTAATGAAACTCAAGGTAAATCAGAGGCAGAACTATTAAAGGATAAGGAGGTAGTAGAAAAACGCATTCAATCAAAATGGGATATTTTAAAAGTAGAAGCCAAATTTCATAAAATCAAGAAATCAAATCTCCAATTTCAAGAAACCATCCTACAAGAAATTCCTATGCAACAAGGGATGTTGTTTGGCCTAGATATTATCACTAAGTACAGTCAAAAAACACTGACTTTTACGCTCATTGTTGTACAAAATAATGAGCGTTGGTATCTGCTAGACATTGCCATGCAGTCAGACATATTTGATGATTTATAAAAAAACATCTAAATGGTTTATCAACTTTAGAGTGTGAATCTTTTTTAACTTTTCGTTAGAATATTTACCTTATTATTCCTTATCCTCTTGTTTACGAACCCTAATCAAACTTAGGTCAATCTCCTCATCATCTGCTTCAAAAATAGCACTTTCATCATAGTAGTCTATGAGTTGAATCTGAGAACGACGGTATTCTTTAGAACCAAAAGTAATCAGTAAAGAAGGTAATAAAATCAAATTAGAAACCATGGCCAAGAGCAAGGTAGAAGAGGTCAATGCACCCAAAGCGACTGTGCCATCAAAGGTAGAATAAACAAACACAATAAAGCCAAAGAATAAGATAATAGAAGTATAAATCATTCCAGTGCCTGTTTCTCTTAGACTTACTGAGACAGCTTCTTTAACATCATAATTTCTGATAAATAACTCCTGACGATATCGAGCCAAAAAGTGAATAGAATCATCAATAGCGATTCCAAAAGCAATACTAAACACTAAGGCATTGCTTGGTTTAAGATAAATATCAAAATAACCCATCACACCTGCCGTAATCAGCAAAGGTAAAAGGTTAGAAATAATAGAAATCACAATCATTCTAAAAGAACCGAATAGCAATGCCATCAAACCCGAAATCAGAATAATAGCTAGTAATAAGCTGTTTCTAATGCTTTTGACAAGGTAATCATTCCCTCTCAAAAAAATCAATGTTGTGCCTGTTACACTCACATCCATTCTTTTATCCTTAAAGCTTTCTGCGATTTTTGGGCGAATGACTTGATTTACGAGTGAATCAAGTTTATTAGAACCCACATCTTTTACCTTAAGTGAGATACGCATCTGCTGCCCTGTACTATCCACAAGCGTATTCAAAAAGGATTGGCTGGTACTATCTTGTCCGCCTTGTAGATAACGCAAAATAAAAGGACGTTCTCGTTTATCAGGAAGGGCATAATAAGCAGGGTCATTGTTATAAAAAGCTTGACGGCTTGCTTTGATGAGAGCCAAGATAGAAATAGGTTCTGAAACCCATTCTACTTCCTTGAGTGATTCCATAAATTTATCCACTTGGTCAAGTGTATTGCCTGTCATCACTCCTTTTTTACGTTTGGTATCCACGAGTATCTCCAAAGGCATTGCACCCGTAAAGTTATCTTCAAAAAAAGTCAAGTCTCTCTTAGGAAGACTATCTTCGGGAAGGTTATCTACCATAAACGAGATTACTTTGATTTTTAAAAAACCCATAAAAGCAACCACTATTAAAATCAAAACAACAACATAAGTCAATCTACGGTATTTGGATACAATGACATGTAACCATTCTAAGGTATAATGAAGAGGCTTGCGGTCTAGATGTTTAAGTTGCTTCTCTGTGGGCGGAGCTACCATGGAGTAAAAGATAGGCAGCAAGATAATACTCACCAAAAAAGTGCTTACAATACTCAAACAGGATACTAAACCAAAATCACTGAGATTTTTATTATCCATAAAGAAAAACACAGCAAACCCTATGGCCGTAGTCATATTCGTCATTAAGGTAACTAACCCTATTTTACGGATAATCCTTTGCAAAGCTTTGGCTTGATTTTGATGATATCGGTATTCTTGATGATACTTATTGAGTAGATAGACGCAATTAGGAATCCCGATTACTACCAAAATAGGAGGTAAAAGCCCCATAAGAATAGTAATCTTTAGACCAAATAACTGAATCATTCCTACACTCCATATCACTACTATCCCAATGATAATCATAGGGAAAATCACTGCAACAAAAGAACGAAAAAACACAAAAAGAATCAGTGCTGTAGCAATACCTGATAACATCAAAAGCACTTTGAGTTCTGCGGCTACTTTTCCTGCCAAGATAGAACGTATAAAAGGAAGCCCTGCATAGTGAATAGTGATTCCTGTCTTTTCAGTAAAATCACTGCCGAGATTTTGTATGTTTTGAACCAATACTTGGCGATTAGCAGATTCTATTACATTCTTATCAATAGAAAGTAAAACAGCAATCGCCTTGTTTTCAGGATTAAAGAGAATTTCTTCATAAAATTTTTGATTTTGTGCAAATGATACTAGAGAATCAAGTTGCTTTTGGCTAGTCAAAGCTTGATTTTCGGGGAAAACGGGTCTGGCTTCAAAGCGTTTACTCACAGTATCTTTAAATAAATACTGCATTTGTGGGAGAGCCACTACTTGTTTGACACCATCAAGCTTTTTAAAATTATCTGTGAGTTTTCGAAGTTCCTTAAAATGCTTCAACTCATAAATCTTATCATTTTTAAGCCCTACTGCTAGGATAGTACCATCTTCGCCAAACTGTTGTTTGAAGCGATTAAAATAAATCATATCAGGATCATCTTTAGGCACTGCTGAGGTATAATCATAGCTCATCTCAGCAAATTGAGCGTGGTAAGCCATAAAAGCCGTAATCAATGAAATCAAAACAAGAAATAATATCCTGTTGCGGAGTATGATATGGGCAATTTTATTCCACATAGGTAATTTAGAAAATGCTTTGGTAGCTTGTTATACAAAAATTATATCAAAAATACTTGCATTGCAAAGCTAGTAAAAAACTTATAAATTGTTTGCTAAGAAGTATTTACTTATAAAAAAGCCTTTCGTTTGTAAGTTTATTTTACTTTTTTTAAATATAAACTTCATATATAGCAATAAATCCAAAAATATATTTTATCTTTAAGATGTAATTTGTATAATTAATCCCCAAATTAACACCACAAAGGATAATATTTTATTTGTTGAAGTTTTTCAGCCTTAAATCATACATACTATGTTTTTAAATCTTTTAAAGGGAGAAGAGAAAGCGGCTTTTTTAGCCCTTGCCAAAAAAGTAATCGCTGCTGATAGTGATATTGCAGAAAAAGAAATGATTCTGCTTGAGTCTATGAAAAAAGAACTCGAACTAGACGAAGAAGCCATAGAAGATATAGATGATTCAATATCTATTGAGTCTATTTGTGCCAAGTTTGCATCTAGTAAATCTAAAGTATCTGCTCTCATGGAGCTTATCGGGATTGGGTTTGTAGATGGTAAATTTGTACATGAAGAGCAAGAAGTCATTTTTGCAATTGCCAAACACATGGGTATCAGCAACGAAGAGACTACAATGTACATAGACTGGGCAAGACGTGTTTATGTAAACTAATCAATTACTGAAAGAAAGTAAATAATTAGTAATCAGTATAATTTTTCTAACTAAAGGCAAATCTATTATTTTAGATTTGCCTTTTATTTATTGTTGCTGTATAGTGCCAGAACCTGAGACGGAACTCTCCAAATTAGTAGGTTTGCCTACGTACCTCACTTGCCCTGTACCACTTACACTTGCTTCTAAGCGTCGGCTTACTTGTACAAAGACCTGCCCTGAACCTGATACACTGCATTCAGTATGTTCGCTTGAAAGTCCTATATTGTCTATTTTGCCTGAGCCACTGATGCTTAGTTCTTGTCTTTCGGCAGAACCCTTTGCTACGATAATCTTTCCTGAGCCTGAGCCACTTGCCTCTAAATAGTTACCCCTGAACTCTTCTACAAAAATATCTCCTGAGCCACTATTTCTAAGTGATAATCGCTCACCTACAAGAGGCTGGCTTACCTTAGCCCATCCTGAGCCACTACGAGTTAAACTATTAAGTTGTTGGTAAGTAATTCTTAGCTTGATTCTGCCCTCTACGCCCCACGACTCATTATCATCATCCATATATTTAATACTCTGATAGAGATTGAATTTTCCTTTGACTCTGACAATGAGTTCTCCTTGTTTATTAATTTTTGTTACAATTTTTTCGGAATCAATTTTAGTAGAAGAAATCTCAATTTTTTCAGACTCACCTGGAATAAGTTCTACCCAAAATCCTCCTTGAATATTGACAGAATTAAAGGCAGGTAAAGTACGCACCTCACGTTTTTGGGCAGACACTGGCTGAATAGCATGTGCAAAGCAGCCTAGCCATAAAATTAAAATGAATAGTTGTTTCATGATGTATAGTATTTATTTTTAGGCTCTTACCTAGTATTGAACTGGTAAAAATATTTTTCAAACTCAACAAATTTTATTCTGAAAAAGTATTGTTTCTTTTGTAGTATGTAGTTTTAAAATTTTATTCTTCTAAAAAGAAGAATATTATTTTTATCAAAAAATATTTTGTTAAAAGTTTTTTGCTATCAGTCCAAAATCCATTAAGAGCCTATTTTTATAGTAGATGCAA
>JBBRUH010000309.1:0-6987 GCA_038248005.1 Cytophagales bacterium
ATCAAGTCTTGGTGCAACAGGGAGATGAGTACTATTATTATTATGGGAAGTAAGTAATGAGTTATAAATGATGAGTTGTCTTAGTGAAATGCTGATAACCAGTTTTTTATGGCAAGATTAAAATGCAAACTAATTTTGACCATCTACCTAAGAACTTATATCTCATCACTCACTTAGCTGGGCTAGTCCATTTGTTTCCTTTGATTCTAAATCTCCATGGTAAGAGAGCATCTTCTTCTGCATAGTCTATCCCTACTCGGGGGCTTGCGATGATTTCATTTTCTGAGATGACGGTGCCTTGGTCTTCAATCCAAATTTGATTGCCTGTAAGGGCTGTACCATAATGATGGGTACTGATGCCCAAAGCCTTGCTCATCACTCCAGGCCCAGCAGTGAGTCTAATACTTGCTTTGGTCATTTTTCGTCTTTGGAGCATAGTTTCTATTCCTTCGATAGGCTCTACGGCTCTAATCAAGACGGCATCTGCATTGCCTTCGGTATTGGTTACGATGTTAAAGAGTGAGTGAATCCCATAACAAAGATACACGTATGCTTTGCCACCTTCCTGAAACATGATTTCAGTTCGCTTAGTACGGCGATTAAGGTGTGCATGACAGGCCTTGTCTGTAGCTCCACAATAGGCTTCTGTTTCTACAATAATGCCTTTGCAAATCTGATTATCAATGTATGTTACTAGGCATTTACCCAATAACTGCTTACTGATGCTGACTACATCAGGTTGAGTATAGAAGGCTTTGTCTAATTTATAATTCATTGACTGTCTGAGTGAAGCACATTATAATTGTGCTTTCACTTCTTTTACTTCAAGGTTATTTTCTTGGTATTTAGAAGGGCATTTCATTAGAATTTTATCTGCTATAAATTGCCCATTCTGCACATTGCCAATGACTACAACTTGCTCCGAACGCTCAAAATCGGCAGGCTTAGGATTGTGATAGATTACTTTTTCTTCTCTCTGATTTTCATCTACCAGTGTAAAGATAAATAAATTAGGGTTTTGCTGTGGGTTATAACTCATCCCTACTATTGAGCCGCCAGAGTTTTTTTTGAGTGAGCCTACTACATGAATCTTGGTACTATTGCCATTTTCTGACATTTTATATGCCTTTTCAAAATTCACATACTGGCTTGCATCGCCTACTGTAGCCATCAACATACTTACTGCAATAGCAATGACTACGATTCCGAATATATATTCTTTTTTCATTTTTTTAAATTTTTATTTTTTTACTTATTGTAAAACGTTTAAAGCAAATACTATTGAACTAATAAATACTGCGTACTGATAAAAGCATCTCCGTTATTAAAAACTCATCAATCATAACTCATCACTTACTTAATTTCCTTTTCTAGTTTTGAGATTTTTGAATCTAGGCTTATTAGATAAAACAATACACCAGCCAATACAATTCCTAGAACAGCCACTACTACATATATTTTCCCATTAGACCGCATCACATCAGCCATCTCGGGAGCTTCTTGTGCAAAGCTTGGTAAAGTAGCAAATATGATTAGTAATAGACTTATAATTATCTTTTTCATTTTTATATCTTTTTTTTGATTAATTGCTCAATAAAATATTTGTATAAATCATTCAGAATGAGTCGCATACTGTTTCATTCTGACTTGATTGCGAATCTTAGCAAAGCGAACCCTTAGGGTTACAATCCACCAACCAAGCAATGTCCAAGCTATCACTGCAGGATAAAAAATCATTCGCATTCTGCTATCTAGGTCATAACTGTTAAACCCAGGGTTTCCTCCATTGCCAGGGTGCATAGAGGCAGTCAGACGAGGTAATATAAATAAAAGTGGAATCAAGGTAGCAAAAGCAAAAATATTATAGACTGCTGAAATCTTTGCTCGTTGTTGTTCGTCTTCTAGTGAACTTCTCAAAACAGAATATGCCAAATAAATCAACAAGGCAATCGCAGAAGCATTTTGCTTCGGATCTCCATGCCAGAAAGTACCCCAAGTAAACTGTGCCCAAACCATTCCTGTAATCAGTCCCAATATCCCAAATACGATTCCTATATTAGCAGCCTCCACAGAGTAAATATCATAGATTTCGTTTTGTGTTCTTAAATATCTAATGGAGAATATCATAGAAACTAGCAAAATAAGTATCATCCCAAACCACATAGGCACATGAAAATACAAATTACGGATACTCTCATTGACGATATCAAGGCGAGGCACTTCTACCAAAAAACCTGCTATGAGCGTATAAAAAAGAAGTACAATAGTAAGGTACTTCCACCAAGTTAGTTTAAACATTTTTTTATTTTAAAGACTTTACAATAAACACTTGACTTTCTCCAAAATAACTAAAATACACCCTTTGAAGTTTTGAAAATATGCTATATTTAACTTCGCCAAAGATACGGAAATAATAAATACGAAACACTGACAACTATCAGGTTCATCGCCAAGAGCGTGATAATCTCATCTATGCTTAATGACCTATCAAGTCCGTCAAGGGCATTTTTAGAGACTTTCATCAGCATTAATAGCATCGGGATGATAATCGGAAAGCTCAAAACCGCCATCAAAGTAGTGCTATTTTGAGCTTTTGCAGCTATGCCTGATACCATCGTGAGTGTAGAGGCAAATCCCAATGCTCCGAGTGCTAGACTAAGACAAAATAAAGGGAAGTCTTGCACTGGATTTCCCATCAGCACTATATAAAAAAACAAGCCCAAAAAGGCTACTATCAAGAGCAATAAAGTATTATAGATAATTTTGGCAAAAATAATTCCTTGAGGACTGACCATTGTATAATAATACAGCATCCTTCCTTCACGTTCTTGTAAAAAGCTTTTGGCGACACTATTGACAGAAGAAAATAACAGAATTATCCAAAACACCGTATTCCATATTATGGGAGAAAGAACAGACACAGTCAAACTAAAACCTAGATAAACTACCCAGATACTGCTCACTACATAAAGAAGTAAGCCATTAAGGGCGACTCTATTTCGCCATTCTAGCTTGATTTCTTTAAGGATAAGATGCTGTATCTCGAACATATTCTATTTTAAGTAGGTTTTTTTCGTCTAAGTATTGTATTTTTGACAAACTTAAATTTTATGTGCAAAATTAATGTAAATACATTTTTTTAATGCTTTTTCTGTAAATAAATCATTAGAGAACATAGATTACTTATTTAATATATTTATAAAAAACTGATTATCAAATACATAGACCCAAACTGTGTGAATATGAAAAACCATTATCTCTATAGCTTACCTTTATTTGCATCTTTACTGATGCTTCTAAGTATTATTTTAGTTCCTTTTAGCCCTCACTTACAGGCTCAAGACCTCACACCATTGTTCGATGTATGCCCACTCAATGATGTTCCTTACCAAGCTCCTACCCTACCCAATGGCACAGCCTATGACTGGGATTTCTGCACAGGCGATCTTACTCGCACTCCTACAGCTATTTTGATTACAGACTTTATCAATGACACACAAACTACTTCTAATGATGCGTGGAGACCTGAAGGAATGGAATTAGCTTTTGACAATGGTAATTGGTATGGATTTATTACAAATCTTACAGGAAAAAACCTACTTCGTGTTGATTTCGGCAATAGCCTAAGTAACCCTCCTGTATATACTAATCTAGGAATTATTGGGAATGCTAGTTTGTATGATCAACCGATAGGAATTAAGCTATATAAGGATTTGAATGAGAATTGGTTTGGTTTCATTAGTAATAATGGGCTTACAAATAACGCAGGTTTACCAAATGGTTCAATAGTTATGTTATCCTTTGGAAACGGTTTGACTAATGTTCCAATTGTAAAAACATTTAATAGTGCTCCTTTTAAAGGTGCTATGAGAGGTTTGCACGTTTTTTATGATGGTACTAATTATCGCCTTATAGTACAAGCCATTGATAGAAATACTTCATCACCACTTACCTTAACAGCTAATAAGTTAATCTATTTAGATTTCGGGAATGATTTATCAAATGTTCCTGTTATTTCAGAAATATATTTAAGCTTTCCTGCCGTAATTAATTGGTGGAATATACAATTTACCAAACATCAAGAAAATTGGTACGCATTTTCAACTTCGCTTACTACTACTAACCGTTTTTGGCGTTTAGATTTTGGGAACAGCCTCCTAAATACTCCTACATTAATCAATTTAAGTGCTAGTTTCCCTACCAATTTAGATGCTAGAAATATAGTTCTTAAAAAAGATGGGAAAAATTATGTTGTCTTCGCTTTAGAGGGAAACGGAAATATACGTAAACTTAACCTTGGAGAGAATATTACCAATACATCAGCGATTTCAGAAAACCTAGGTAATTTTGGTTTATTAGGCACACAACAGTTAGCCAATCGCCCTAGCCTTGCATTTGCTATGGCAAAAGACAACTCCAAATGGCATTTATTTGCTATCAATAGACATCCCAATAGCCTCCCTCCTTTTGATGATAATGAACTGGTCAGAATAGACTTTCCTGATATTTGTAATGTATTGCCTTCTGGTACTAGTACAGAGGAATCCCCCGTAGTACAATACCTCTCACAATCTGCTGGTAAAAACTATACCAATGTGAGTATTTTAGATGCAGGTGGAAATATTATCCAAACTTATGTAGATTCTGTGAATGTGATTCCTGCCGTAACAGGAAGTTTTCTAGTTGAAAATCAAATAGATTGTAATGACTTATTACAAGCTGAAATCGGTAATCTAGGAAGCTGTGCAGGAGAACCTGTTCGATTTTTCAATGCAAGCAATGGCTTGGATGTTAATGTAAATACGTGGGTTTGGGATTTTGGAGATGGAGTTACATCTACTGAGTTAAACCCTATACATACATACACCTCAGAAGGAGAATACCAAATTGCACTTACTATCAATAACCCTAATTCTGCTTGTAATAATACAATAACACGCACAGTTCGGCTTAGTCCACCTCCTATTGCTGACTTCAGGATTCGTTCTATAGATTGTGCAACGGGTAAAGTAGTCTTTGAAGACCTAAGCAGAGTACCTAGTGCAGATGCAGCTTTGGGAGGCTTCCTGACTCGCAGAACTTGGTCATTTGGAGATGGGAGTATTTTTCAAGCTGGCAGAGATGACCTAGACCGAAATGATATAATCATTAAAGGAACTCAAAATGCAGGTGAAGGAGGACAAGCACAACTTCTATCCGCTTATGCTGTCAATGCTACTTATAATGTAACTCTGGTAGTAGGCAATGATGTCTGCTGTACTTCCACCAAAATCCGCACAATTTCACTTCGCCCAGAAGATTTGGTAGCTAATTTTAGTGCAGCTTCGGCTTGTGTAGGTGCACCTACACAGTTCACTGATTTGAGTATCTTAGCCGCAAGTATCAATAGCCAAATAGAAACTTGGGAATGGACATTTACTGCACCAAGCGGTAATATTACCAGTAATTTTAATCAAAACCCTTTGGTTGCGCTGAATGAAGCAGGCACTTATACCGTCAAGCTAAAAGTAAATAGTCAGTTTACTTGTGCTCAAGAAATCACAATGCCCATCAATGTAATTGCAAGTTCTGTTAGTAATTTCACTGCCTCTACCAATATTGGGACTGCTCCTTTGGTTGTTACCTTTACCAATACTTCTTCTCCAGATGCCATTAGTTATCAATGGGACTTTGGAGATGGAACAACAAGTCAGGTAAATAGCCCTACTTATACCTTTGAAACACCAGGTACATACATCGTCCAGCTTCAATCCAAAAATGCCAATAACTGCGGCACTTTGGTAAGCCGTGAGATTAGGGTGCTTGATAACCCAACCTCGCTCGCAGATGATGGCTCTTTGGGCATAAAAGTTTATCCTAACCCTAGTACAGGAATATTCTTTATAGAAAGTCAGCAAAATAACCTCAATGCAGTCAGCATCCAAGTAAGAGATGCTCAAGGCAATGAAGTTTATCGCCAAGAGTTAGACAGATTATCAGGTAAAGTACAGATTACACTTCCTGAGTTTCTTTCATCAGGCTTGTATTTCTTACAGATTCAGTCGGGAGACCGCATTGCACAAAAGAAAATTATTAAACGATAAGTGATGAGTTGCTTTTTTCCGTGGTTGGTGTCTTCACGAACTACCACTGATGATATTTTAGAGATGATTTTTAAGAATAAAACTTTGTTTACTCTTTGTCTTACTCCAGCCCCTTCCCCTCAGTGGGAAGGGGGAGCAACACTACGATAATCAAGTATTTAAGTCCTTTCTCCTGAGGGGAAAGGATTTAGGATAGGGGTCAGACACCGAATACTGAAAAAAGGCTACGCCGTATAGCAGATTCCTACGGAATGACACAAAAGCTGAATGACAAAAAAGGAATAGCAAAATAATAAAAAATACAAAATACTCTTAAGTCAAGGATTATAATATGTCTGTAGCCATTAAAGTAGAAAATCTTTCTAAAACCTATAGACTTGGACAAATCGGAAAAGCCAGTTTGCAAGAAGAAATAGCTTCTACTTGGGCAAAGATAAGAGGCAAACCTGACCCTACCTTGCCTGTAAACCAAGAAAAAAGTTGGAGAGAAGGAAATCTTATCCATGCCCTTCAAGATATTAATTTTGAGGTACAACAAGGAGAAGTACTAGGCATTATCGGTAAGAATGGTGCAGGAAAATCTACCTTGCTCAAAATCCTCTCTAAAGTAACCTCCCCTAGCTCTGGGAAAATCAAGGTTCGTGGACGTATAGCTTCCCTTTTAGAAGTAGGCACAGGTATGCACCCTGAACTCACAGGGCGTGAAAATATTTTCTTGAATGGAGCTATTTTGGGCATGTACAAAACCGAAATCAAGCGTAAATTAGATGCCATCATTGATTTTGCAGGCATGAGTGATTACATAGATACGCCTATCAAACGCTATTCTTCGGGAATGAGAGTACGATTAGGTTTTGCCGTAGCTGCTTTCTTAGAGCCAGAAATATTAATTGTAGATGAAGTG
>JBBRUH010000310.1:0-6960 GCA_038248005.1 Cytophagales bacterium
AAATATGTGGATTCTATTAAGCAACAAACTAGTGGCTTCTATCCATATACTCAGGATGAGCAACTTGCTATTCAGGGCATCCTTAGTAGGCATGGAATTTCTGGCGGTAACATTATAAAGGACCCTGGAGAGTTGATAAGTTTGACAGCATATAAAGATAAGGCCCCTCAGATACTTAAGGAGGTTGCAGATATTACTGGAAGAAAGGTAGTAATAACAACAGGTTATGGAGACGCTAAATATGCTTCCACTTTAAAAGACTTTGATGAACAGATAGATGCACTTGAGTATGCTCTTAGGGATCAGATGACTATTCCTAAGTCAGCAGAAATGAGGCGTAAAGCATTAAGTCCAAAACAACCCTTAGGTGTTGACGTATCAACTAAAAATAATTTTGAGAAAGTATCTTCTCTATTAGAGGATGGAATAAAGAAAAGTGACGAGAGGATAGCAGGCTTACGAAAACAACAAAGAGATCTTAATACGCATTATGATGAGATGCGAATGAAATTTACAGATAGGTATAAAGGCCTTGAGCCCTTAAAAGCAGAGAGGAAGAGACTATTACAACAAGAGTCTGATTACCTAGAAGAGCATACTGCTTTAAGAAAGAGAAGAGATAAGTTAGAAACTATTGGACAGATTATTAAAATCTACCCTTTAGCTATAGGCATACCTGCGGCTACTCTAATTGGAATAAGCCTCTCACCTGAGCGTAAAAGGGGGGAGAAGTCGAGAGAAAGACGAGATAAATATAAAGCTAGACAAGATAGTCTAAAAGCTGAGTTTGAGAAAAATACCATACCTCCTACGGTTGTAAATAAAAGTGGAGAAAAACTAAAAAAATTAGATAACTTTACTGGGGATAAAGAATCTATGGCCAGGGGATGGCTTGATAAATACCAATAGATATGACTACATATAAATTTCTGTGGTATAACCAATTTAATGAAGTATGATATGAGTATGAAAGAGTTGGTATACTTTTGTAAACTTATAATAAATAACTATCATGACTAAAGATCAGATTCTTAAAATAGCTAAGATTAAGAGTGTTAGTGAGTTCTATAAACTCTTCCCGGATGAAGAGTCATTTAAAGCAAAGTACGGTAAAGAGCTTAAGAAGCTTGAACTAGGGGCTAATATGCTTTCTCCTCGTGGTGGTGGTCAACTCCAAGTACCTTTTAACAGTGAGTTAGAACATATGGACCTTTATACTGGAACTGGTGGCACTCCACAAAGTACTTTTATAGGGGAAAGTGCTGGACCATATGATCCCAAGCACCCCACTATGGTAACAGACAATGCTGGGGTGCCTAATGTTGGGAATTCTCCTATGAATTGGAAAGGTATTGGGGATACTGTTAATAAATATGCCGGGCCTGCAGGCGAACTTGTAGAGGGCTTTCAAGCGTTAAAAGCTGAGAAACAACAATTGGCTTCTGCCAGACAATGGAGAGATGTTAGTGATGTAGTATTGGATGCCTCAAGAACTAGGCCCGAGCAACAACAGAGAAGATATGTACGTCCTGAAGATATGGTAGAGTCCTCTGGAATGGGAGTGGGGACAAATGTTCTTGGTAAGTACGGATTAGCTATACCTAAGGCTGCAAATGGTTTTATGGGAGCTCTAGGGCAATTTGGAGAGGAAGGTGGTGGAGATATAGCAAGTCAACTTATTACAAGTATTGGTGGTAGAAATGCTGGAGGACAGATTGGTGGCACTATTGGTGGCACAGTGGGTGGTATGTTTGGGCCTGCTGGCCAAGTAATAGGTCAAGTAGGAGGCCAGATTATAGGGGGACTTATTGATAGAAATCCTGCAAGGATAAAAGCTGCTAATGCGGAGATGCAACAGAATGTTGGGAATATGACAATGAGTAATGGCGTAAGGGGCCTACAAGGACAATATGCTCCCTATATGGAATATGGAGGCAACCTTGAAATGGACGGAGACCTTCAAACATACGAAGGAGGATATGCTGAGCCTATATCCCAGAACCCTTATTTACCAAGTGGAGGGCAGACAGTAATGTTTAGAGGAAAGTCTCATGAAGAGGGAGGTATCCCTGTCACCTATGGTAAGAACCCTGTAGAAGTAGAAAGCGGTGAGCCTGCTGTAAAACTACAAGATGATAAAGGGTCTGAGAATCTAGTTGTGTTTGGTAATCTAAATATACCAAAAGGCTTTATTGATGATCCTAAGGCAAAGGGTAAGAAGTTTAAGAATTACATTGCTGATCTATCTAAGATGGAGGTGAGCCAAAATAAATTACTTGATAATACTATGAAGAAGCTATCTGAGTTAGAAGTTGTAGACTCTTTAGATAAACTCTCATTAGCATCTTTCAAAGCTAATGTTACAGGAGCTAATATGAAGCTTAAGGCTTTAGCTGATAAAAAAGAAAGAGCTGGCCGTTTACAGCAAGCTATTAATGATACAGCAGAAGAACAAGGTATAGTGGCTGATGATCTTGCAAAGGGTAAGATTAAAAAAGCTAGAATGGGGGCTAATGTAGCTAAGGAAGGGGTCACTGAAGGGCCCGTAGATAATGCTGAGTATAGAAGTCTGATTTTTAAGGCTTTTCCAGATGAACAAGGTTGGACTCCTGCAGAGAGGCAAACGGCTTATGATATTATGATAAGAGAGTCAGGAGGTAATCCAAAAGCGGCCCCTATTAATAATAATAAGTCTCTTACAAATCCAGAAGGTCAATATTGGAACTCTACAGACTCGGGCTTATTTCAAATAAATAGTGCCTCTCATCCAGAGGTTTATAAAGGAGGAGATGTATTTGATCCTGAGTATAATGTTATGAGCGCGGCTAAGATTGCTTTAGGGGATAAGAAAGCTGGTAGAGATCCATTTGGACAATGGACTTCCTATAAAAATTCAAACCCATCTCCAACTCCACCACCTCCTCCTCCTCCTGGTTATGGTGTACCTCCTGTAGGAATGTCAAAATTAGTACAGTCAGGACTTCCTTCTTCTAAAGATAATCTCCAACCTATGCAGTATTATCAACCTGAGGAGTCTGAGAAGAGACAGAGTAATTTCTTGAGCATTCTTAATCAGATACTACCCTATGTGAGGCCTAGTGATGCGCAACCTCTCAATCCTAACCAGTTAGCTGGAGAGATGTTTGCCCTATCCAATAATCAACTGGAGCCTGTTTCAGCACAAGGTTACCATCCTCATCTTAGTGATCCTTATGACATATCCTTACAAGATATCCGTAATGAGAACCAAGCAGATTACAGAGCTACTCAGAGAATGGTAGGAGGTAATCCAGCTATGCAGGCTATATTGAATGCCCAGAAGTATGAGGCTAATCAGAAAGTAGGAGCTGACGAGTTTAGAATGAATCAAGCTCAGAAGGATAAAGTATTCACTGAAAATAGGAACTTACTTAATGATGCTCAGCTTAAGAACCTTGGTATAAATGATCAGCAGTATACTAGACAGACTGAGGCTAAGAGTAACACTAAGGCAACTATACAAGCAGCTCTTAATTCTATTAGTGATAAGTATGCAAAGAACTCTCTGGAGAATAAGACTTTACAAACATATGAGAACCTCTATACCTATAGGTATGATGCTCATGGTCGAGCTATCAATATGAATGGAATACCCCAATGGAATATAAAGGGAAATTATAATAGAGCAGAAGAGGCTCCTGTAGCTGAAGGTAGACAATATCCTTACACAACAGATAAAGCTGGTATCACAGCAAAATCTAGAACTAAATCTACTTCTAGGAATGGTTCTATAGTGAGAGCTATGAAAGGTCTCTAATTAATTTGATTAGAGTGATTAATTATCCCTCTTGTGGTTAATAATATTTTTAATTAAATTTGTTTAAATAATCTGCTATGGCAAGTTTCCTTGATAAGACCCCCACTTTTAATCCCTACGTACAACAACTTCCGGTTGAGGCCATGGTCAGTGTTGGCGTCGAAAAACAGAAGCTCTATGATGAAGGGATACAAAAGATACAGACAAGCATAGATAATGTTGCAGGCTTAGATGTTGTAAGAGATGTAGATAAGCAATATCTCCAATCTAAACTAGATAACCTTGGTGGACAGCTTAAGACTGTGGCTGCAGGAGACTTCTCTAACTTTCAACTTACAAACTCTGTAGCAGGCATGGCCACTAGAGTAGCTAA
This sequence comes from Cytophagales bacterium, assembly GCA_038248005.1. GTDB lineage: Bacteria > Bacteroidota > Bacteroidia > Cytophagales > Microscillaceae > JAABSX01. The sequence goes on from JBBRUH010000310.1 coordinate 4,170, forward strand.
AGATCCTAACATCATCAATGCAATGTCTTCTACAAAGGCATATAGAAAGGGTGTGGAAGATATGACCACCTTTAATAAAGAAGGAAAAGGTTCTCCATCTAATGATTGGGATTTTAGAAATCAGGCAGCTTCCTGGCTAAATAGCAAAGACCTACAAACATCTTTTAATGGCACCTATAATCCCTACACAAATTATAAGAAGAATGCTCTTGAGTTAATCAAAGGACTCACCAAAAGTTCGGTTACTGAGGATATGATTAGTACAGATGAAAAAGGTAATATGATTGTCACAGATGTCCTCATGAGAAAAACAATGGCAGGTGTGTCTCCTGAACAAATACAGCAGGCGTTATTATCAGGGCTAAGCCCTGCAGATTTTAAACAAATGGAGATAGATGGAAGGTATAACTACTCAAACGTAGATGCCCCTACATTTATTAATTCTGTAAACTCTTCTTATAAAGAAAAGTATGACGCTTACACCCAACAAAGAACTATCTTAGTGAATGCGATGGACTCTACTACGGATGTAATGGAGAGGGCTAATTTAGAGGATAACGCTAAAGCTCTGGATGCTACTATTAAAGGTATTACATCTGAGTATAAGAGTATCTCCAACACATTTGCTCAAGGAGATGTAGAGTCAGCTAAAGCCAGACTCAGCACCTCAGATTTTATTAAGGGCTTCTCCAAGGCATTCTCCTTTACAGAGGCTTCTCAGACTATGGAGAACAGCCCAGCTGCAGCTATAGCTCTGCAGAGGGAGATAAAGAATCAGGACTGGGCCAAGTTTGAAGCTCAGTGGAAACAAACTGAAGATCATTTTAATAGAAGTCATGAGCTAAAGGAGAAGGCAGCAGGGGGAGGCTCAGGTGGTGGTGCGTACGCTGGCGAGAAACAGGCAGGTTTTCCTGAAGTAACCTTTGAGATAATAAAGAAAAGCGTAGAAGATGCTAATGCTATACTAGCTACAAGTGAAGCTGAATTTCTTAAAAAAACTGGAAAAGATAAAGTATGGTTAGACCAACAGGAAGCTGGTTATAATAAAGGGCTAGATGTTAAGACATACATTTCTGATTATTTTGATGCCAGAGATGAAGTAAAAAGAGGTAGAGACGCTAATGTTGCAATGATCGCTGATATTAACGATAAGGCCTTGAATACCACAGGCCCTGATGGCAAGCCCCTAGGAGATATATATGCTAAAATCCCTGCGGGCTCTCCCACAATCACTTATTATAATTACCCTGAAAGAGATATTATATTATCTCCTAGGGAGGTAGTAGATTTAATTACTAAAATAGAGAGGTATGGGTCTATAGTGAGTGCACCTATAGGTGCAGGAGCGATGGGCAGCTCTATTGTTTATAATGAACAAGCTGCTAAGAAAGGTTTATCTCCCAGTGAGTTTGAAATTTTTAAAGTTATCGAGAGGAGTAACGCTAATAGAAGTCTCCCAGAAGATTCCCAAGTAGCAGATGCTATTAAATTCTATAAAAGGGAAGTTATTAACCCCTACCAAGAAACTATAAGAGCTATAAATAAGCATATAAAAGAAGAAGTAGATAAGAGGGTTAGTAAATACCAAGGAATGATATATGGTATTCCAGCTAGTAACCCAGCGCAAAGGGATGCGTTAGGAGCTTATATAGTTTCCATAGCTAAAATTGCTGATAAACAAACAGGAGAAATAGCTGGTAGTGATGCTTTTAATACAAAGGTAGCTAGAAAAATAGCTGTAGATCCTAGTATCAAAGCTACTATAGAGGTCATAGAGGGCTCAGAGTTTGTCCCTAAAATGTACGAAGTTAATCTAGTGGGGAAGGACGATCTTAGTACATCCTTTAGATTAAATGAAAAACAGAAGAGGGCTTGGATGGGCAATGAGAATTTTGAAGCTAGCCCTGAAGTAAGAGCCTTCAGACCTTATAAGGAGCAAATTGCAAAGACTGGGAGAGGCTCTACATCTATGGCTGATGGACAGACTACTAACGAGAACTCTTATTTAAAAAGAAAAGATTTTAAGAATGTTAGTATCTATGGTGTATCAGGAAATATTATTGAGACAGCTAAGGGTGGGTACTCTATAAGACTTAATATTTATGATCCTGAAACTGATAGATGGCATGAAGATATAGATTATCCTGGGAAACTCTTTACAGATAGATCCATTGTAGATGAGAGTAAAGTGGTTCTCTTTATACGGGAACTGAATGACGCAAGAATATATGAACTGATACATGGTAAGGCTCCAGAACTTACTGATTTAAAAAGAGTAACAGCAGCTAAAAAACCTTTATAATGGAACAAAATCCTCCAACTCAATTAGATAGACTTGCATTACAGCAACAGTTTGGCAGCTATAGTCCGGTGGGCCCTCCAGATCCTGTACCTATGGTTCCATTTAAGGGGCTAGATGCACCTATGTCTGGTTCTGAGGGCGAGGGGCCAGATCCTTCTACATTAGAAGGGTTGTATGATACCATGCTAGCTAAGCCTCAAAGTGATGGTAAGATAACTGGAGGAAGTGTATCTCGTACACAGGGGGAAATGATGTCTGATAGGTATCCATATTTTATACCAGATTATAACAATGAGGATGCTTATGCTCAAGGGCAGGGCTGGGTAACTAAGATGACTAATGGTGTAGGTAAGGGGATATTACTAGCTAGTACTACTTTGTTACAATCTACAGTGGGAATGGTTAATGGAGCTATTCAGTGGGGAATTACTGGTAAAGCTTCTTCATTCTACAATAATGATATGAACAGGTGGGTAGATGAAGTAAACA
>JBBRUH010000311.1:0-6946 GCA_038248005.1 Cytophagales bacterium
AATCAAGTTACTTTTCTAACCCGAATCTAAGATAGAAGATTCTCTCACGTATGACCTGACAGCTTGGGCTTTACCTTATGCCTATGGACTTAAAACTTATGCAATCACTGATAAAATAGAGTCAAAAACAAGTAATATTGTTTATAAATCGGCTTCTATTCCTGAGAAATCAGAAATACCTGTTGCTTATTTATTGCCTTGGAATAGCCTAAGCAATGGCAGATTTTTGGAAGCTGCACTCCGTGAGGGTCTTATGGTTAGATTGTCAGAAGAGGAATTTGAGATAGAAGGAAAATCTTACAAAGCAGGCACATTGCTTTTTCTGAGAGATAACAAAGATGAAGATTGGAGCAAAAAAATTGTTGAACTTGCCCAAAAATACACTCAAACATTGACCCCAACTTACACCGCACAAGTTACCAAAGGAAAAGACATAGGCTCTTCACATGAGCTACTTAAATTTCCTAAAATCGCCCTTTTTATAGATGATGGAGTAGAGACAACAGAAGCAGGAAGTCTTTGGTTTTTCTTTGAACAAGAGTTACAATTTCCTATCACGTTGCTTAATCAAAGACAACTAAAACGAATCTCAGTAGATGATTATGATGTGTTGGTGCTACCTTCAGGAAGTTATGATGATCATAAAAATAGTATTTTTGATTATATAGCCGAAGGAGGTAAAGTAATCGCCATAGATGAAGCACTTAATATTTTTGAGGGAGATAAATCATTCAAACTCAAGGTAAAAGAAGAAAAATCATCTAAAAAAAGCGATAGTACAAGCAGTATAGAACTTAAAAAATACCAAGATAAAGACAGAGAAAGAATCAGCAGTCGTCTGGCAGGTGCCATCTATCAGATAAATTTAGATACAAGTCATCCGATTACTTTTGGTATCGAGAATCCATTTTTTATCATTAAACAAAACGCAAAAGCATACAACTTTCTACCAGAAGGTAACTGGAATGTAGGTACTTACCCTTCCAAAAATGCACGTATCAGTGGCTTTGCGGGTGCCGAAGTAATGCCAAAGTTTGTGCAATCTCTAGCAGTAGGCGTAGAAAATCACCGCAAAGGCAAGGTAGTCTATTTTACGGATAATCCTGTTTTTAGAGGATTTTGGGAAAACGGGAAACTCTTACTCCTCAATGCCGTTTTGTTTTTATAATAAACTAATCCTCGGTTCGTGTCTTCACGAACCGAGGATTAAAAATGGTTTGTGAAGACACAAACCAAGGAAAAGAGTGATGAGTTCTCTTAGTAAAGATAGCTCTTGACAACTATATAAAATAGCCTGAAAGGCTGTAACATTAAAACTTGAGGCGATACCCCAAGGCACTTAAAAAAATATGAAAGAAGTCTTAAATCATTTATTTGAACATAAAACTCTAGGAAAGAGTGATGCCACCGAAATCCTCAAAAACATTGCCCTAGGTAAATATAATACCTCCCAAATAGCTTCCTTTCTCACGGTCTATATCATGAGAAGCATCACCGTAGAAGAGCTTGAAGGCTTTAGATATGATATGATAGATTTATGCATAGCAATAGATTTAAAGGCATATAATCCGATGGATGTCTGCGGAACGGGAGGCGATGGCAAAGATACCTTTAATATCTCTACTCTATCTTGCTTTGTAGTAGCTGCAAGTGGGGTAAATGTGGCAAAACACGGCAATCATGGGGTGTCTTCAGTTTCTGGATCTTCTACAGTTTTAGAGTATTTTGGAGCAAAATTCACAAGTGATGCACAGCTTTTAGAAAAAATGATTGCTGAAACAGGGCTTTGTTTTTTGCATGCACCTCTTTTTCACCCTGCTATGAAAAATGTCGCTCCTATTCGTAAAGAATTAGGAGTCAAGACTTTTTTTAATATGCTAGGGCCTATGGTTAATCCTGCTTTTCCTGATATTCAGTTGGTGGGAGTATTTAGTCTAGAGCTGGCAAGGCTATACAATTACCTTTACCAAAAAACGGAAAAGAAATATATCATCTTGCATACACTAGATGGCTATGATGAAGTCTCGCTCACAAGTGATTTTAAGCTTTTGGCTAATAATCAAGACCGACTGGTTAGCCCCAAAGAAATGGGTTTTGAGACTTTAAGACCTGAGGAGCTTTTTGGAGGTAAAACAGTCGCAGCATCCGCCAAAGTATTTGAAAAAGTATTGCGTGGAGAGGGCAGTAAAGCACAAAAAGCCGTGGTAACTGCCAATGCTGGTTTGGCAATTCACTGTGCTAGACCTGAGGTAAGCAGAGAAGATTGTATTGCTTTGGCACAAGAAACCTTGGATTCTGGCAAAGCACTCGCCACTTTTGAGAAGTTTTTACGTTTAAATTAGATAAATCATCTTCGTAAACCATAAAACCGTATATCATGAACTCATTTTCTTTAAAAAAACTCATTATTTGTCTAGTAATGGTTGTTTTTATGCCTTCATTGAATGCAAATACGCTCACAGCAAATTCTAATGCTGATTCAGTACCCCAAATATCTTCTTCAAAAACTAAAAAAGAAGCTCGCTTAGAGAAATTTCTACATTCTAAGTTTGGTCAATGGCACATCAAAAAATTAGATAAAAAAGTAGATAAAAAGCAAAAAAGGTTAGAGAAAAGAAAGCAACATTGGACAGCCAAAGGCAACACCACAAAAGTAGATAAAATCCAGAAAACTCAAGATGACCTTGCTACTTATGGAATCATTTTGATGATAGGTGGTGCTTTTTGTCTTGTAATAGGGTTATTATTATTAGTTTTATCACTTAATTCAGGAGTATATGCTGTATTTCTTACACTGGGAGGTTTGGGTCTGGTAGCAGGTTTTGTGTTACTCTTGATTGATATATTGGCATAGCACCCATTAACTTTTCAAATGACTATGTTGTTTGCATAAAACATCGATTATTAAACAATAAATATGCGCATTAATAAACTAAGATTAAAGAACTTTCGTGCTTACGAAACTGCTGAAATAGAATTTCACCCAAATTTTAATATTGTGATTGGAAGTAATGGAGTAGGTAAAACTGCTGTATTGGAAGCACTTACGATTGCGATGGGTTCTTATTTTTTGGGAATTGATTATGCTGAAACAAGGCATATTCGCTCAGAAGATATTAGGGTAGTAAACTCTGAATACGATATCAATGAGCAGTTTCCAGTAGAAGTAGAGGCTTGGGGAGAGATTCATGGGCAAGAACTTAACTGGACACGTGAGCTAACAGGACCTAAAAATAAGACTACTTATGTAAATGCAATCAATGTCAAGAATCTAGCAAAAGAGATGCAAGAAAAAGTAAGGGCTGGTGAACTGATAGATTTGCCTGTTATTGCTTACTACTCTACCGAAAGGCTCTGGAAAGAACGCCCAGATACTTCTCAACTTACAGGTTCTCGCCTTCAAGATGGCTACTACAATGGACTAAAAGCTACTTCTAATAATAAATTTTTTACGAAGTGGTTTGAAAAAGAAGAAATGGTAGTGCTTCAGCAACGCAAAGATTCTGCGGGTCTGCAAGTAGTTCGAAAGGCTGTAACCAATTCCATAGATGATTGTGATAATCTTTATTTTGATTATAACAGAAAGGAACTAGTCATGGAGTTTAATGATGGACGCAAGTTACCTTTTAAATACCTTAGTGATGGTGTCAGAAATATGCTCGCAATGGTAGCAGATATTGCTTTTAGATGTGCAGTCCTGAACCCTCAACACAAACACGAAGCAGCAGAAAAAACAACAGGTGTAGTGCTAATAGATGAATTAGACTTGCACCTTCACCCCTCTTGGCAAAAGAAAGTAGTCTCTGGTCTTAAAACTACTTTTCCTAATATTCAGTTTATCGTTACGACTCACTCTCCACTCATTCTCAGCAGTGTGCAAGACCGAATTATCACCATGCGTCAGGGAAATGCTTATTATCTCGAAAATATCTATGGACGAACTGCTGATCATGTGCTTAAGAATGCCATGGAAACAAGTGAAAGACTTGACTATATTCAAGAGATGCTTCAAGAATACTTTGAGCTGATTGAAAATGGAGAAGGCACTTCAGAGGAAGCTTTAGAACTACGTGAAAAGCTTGATAAAAGCATAGGAAAAGATGACCCAGAGTTGGTCAGGGCAGATGTAATACTTAATTTTTATTTATAAAAAATATCCATACAACTGTTTAAATAAGAGATGATTTATAAGTGATGAGTTATGAATTTATAGTACTCTGATGATGAAAAATTTACTTAAACTAAATGAGTACTTTATTTCGAAGGAGTTACTAAGTCATTTTAAATCAAAATGCTCTTTTGCGATTTTAAACAAAATACACATCCAAAGTTTATTTGAGTAGCAAAAATGAAATACATTGATAAAAAACCTGAGCCTCAATCTCTTACTAAGCTCAAAAACCTAAAATATACGGATTATAAACCTCAATTTCATAATCTACCTGTCAATGTCTGGAATGACATTGTCAACCAACTTCTGCTTGACCAAGGTTTTTTGTGCTGCTTCACCCTTGATGAAATTACTCCCGAAACTGCTATTCTAGTGCATTTTTATCCTATGAAGCATTTCGCAGAGCTTGAGCTAGATTATCGTAATCTTTATCTAGCACTCAGGCAGCCTGATTCACTTCCTCCTGATTATAAAGTAGGTTATCTAGCCAAAGAAGATAAGGTGATTCCTAATTACTTGCATGACCGCAGATGTGCTAGTTATTTTAGGTATAATACTTTGGGAGAAATCATTCCTGCGGGTGCGGGCAACTACCGTACTGTCAAAAAATGTCATGACAATTACCGTAAACTCAGCCCTGAACAACAAATGGTTATGAGTACGATTGATATTTTAAATCTCAATGCAGACCGTCTTAAAGACCAACGCAAAATCGTTTTTAATGAAGTGATGAACAGTGCTCGCAGAATGAGCAAGACACAAATTCAAAAAATAATAGGCGATTTACAAAGAAGAGACCCTAAAACGGGTAAATATCGTCGCTTTAATGAAGTAATTATTCATTATCTGGAGAGTATGAGTTGATTTGGGGCGATGCTCCAAGTTGTAGCCTTTCAGGCTATTTATATATCTTTCAATCAGACTTGGGGAGATGCCCTAAGCTGTGATGTTCCAGCCTTTTAGGCTATTTTATATTTTGAATATTCTAATTTTTAATAGAACAACTCAAAGAAACAAGTAACTGTTTAGGTACTTAATTTAGAATAATATTTCTAATTTTCATTTTTAACAAATAATTATTTTAAATTTAAAAGTAAAATTAACGAAATATACTGCTAACTTTTTTATTACTAATGATTTAAACGTATTTTATATTGAAAAATGAATAAAATACAACATAATTAATTAATTAATCGAATAAACTAAAATAATGTTATTTTTGAGTACCTAAACAGTTACAAAAATAAGTAATACTACACCAAGAAATATAATACTATGGAACAATCTCTTTCACAAATGTATATCCATCTGGTTTTCGGGACAAAGCACAGATATCCATTTATCTCACTAGAAATCGAAGATAGATTACACGCTTATACAGCAGGTATTCTTAAAAATTATCAAAGTCCTGCAATCAAAATAAACTCTGTTTCTGACCATATCCATATTCTTTTTAGACTTTCAAAGAACTACGCATTGGCTAAGGTTGTAGAAGAAGTTAAGAAAAACTCTTCTATATGGATGAAAGAACAGGGAATAGAAGGCTTTACTTAGCAAATTGGATATGGAGCTTTTTCAGTGAGTAGTTCAAAAGTAGAAACTGTAACTAACTATATCATCCGTCAAAAAATATATCATCAAGTACATTCCTTTAAAGATGAAATGGAACAATTTATAAAAGAATATGATTTAATTGAATATAACGAAAAATATTTTTGGGATTAATCTCAAAACAACAGCCTGAAAGGCTAGAACATCATAACTTGGGGCATCGCACCAAAACACAAACACAAAAAAATGTCAAAAACTGCCTTAATTGTAGGAGCTACTGGGCTAGTAGGAAGTTATCTTTTAGATTTTTTACTCGCCTCTCCTCATTATCACCAAGTAAATGTACTTAGTCGCCGCGCTACTGGCAAGGAACACGAGAAATTAGAAGAAATCATCCTAGATTTTGATAAAATGGCTGAACATGCCTCTCAAATCAAAGCAGAAGATGTGTTTTGTGTCTTGGGAATCACTCGCAAAAAAGCAGGTTCAATTGAAAAAGCACGCATCGTAGAGTATGATTATCCTCTTGCACTTGCTCATATTGCTCTACAAAATGGTACAAAGCAGTTTATGTTGGTCAGTAGCCTTGGAGCAGATGCTCAGTCTAAAAACTACTACCTCCGCACCAAAGGAGAATTAGAACAGGCGTTACAAGCATTGGATTTCCGAAGTTTGAAGATATACAGACCAAGTATATTGTTAGGGCCTAGAGAAGAAATCAGGATAGCAGAAGATTTGGCAAAGGTATTTGCGGTTGCACTTTCAGTTTTTATCCCGATGAAGTATAGAGGAATTAATGCAAAGACGGTTGCAAAATTTGCAGAACTCACTGCCAAGAAAGCAGAAAAAGGGCTTAAAATATATGAATCTGATAAAATCAGACGTATAGAAAAACGCTCTTTTGACATTGAAAATTTTCAAGAAAAAACCACCTATCGTGGAGAAGATTAGGTGGTTTTTGTATCAAATAAAATATATTTTTATTTACTTAGTAAAAAGGAAAAAATAAACTGCTCAACAAATGACTTTTGTACTTCATATACGCAGGATATAGACCTTTTTGGATTATTTTATTTTTGTAACTTTACTTAGCATAACTGACAGCTCTTTTTTCACGAATGACAGTTACTTTGATTTGTCCAGGGTATTGCATTTCTCTTTCTATCTTTTGTGAAATATCAAAAGAAATTTGGCTTGCATCTTCATCTGTTACTACATCAGAAT
>JBBRUH010000312.1:0-6939 GCA_038248005.1 Cytophagales bacterium
ACGACTCTTTTTTAAAGGAGTCGTTTTTTTATGATGAAAAATTTAATTCATTCACGGGAATGGTTTACACAGTCTCTAACGTGTTTTACTTCTTTCTGGATTTTTGCGATTGACTGAAAACATAGCTAAATGCTGATAGAGCCATTCAGTAATTAACCAGCCCGTAAATACGCAAATAACCGTATGATAACTCAGCAGAGAAACATCCAATAATGAGCCAATTACAATTGATATTAAAAATACCGATATAACTATCATTCGTCTTCGTTTTTTTCTTCTGATTTATTTTTTTTGAGGCGGTCTGATTTTCTGAGTGCTTCCGAAATAATCCATTCTAGCTGTCCATTGGTGCTTCTAAACTCATCAGCAGCCCATTTCTCTACAGCATCTAGCAGTTCGGGGCTAAGGCGTAAGGCAAAAGGTTTCTTCTTTGACATTGTGAATGATGATTAGAGTTCTTTTAGAAATGGCTCAGAAAGCAATAATCTTTAAAAGAGTTTCTTAACTTGTAAGCCTTTGACAAAAATTTATTTAAAAACAGTAAACCCTCCAAGTTTATCTAGGCTTGGAAAGTTATATTTGTTTTGATGAGTAATAGAAAATTGAAATCCAAAAATTAAGAGTTAAGTGTACCTGTGTTTAAGACAGGACTTGCATCTTTGTCAGAGCAAAGCACAACCATGAGGTTGCTCACCATAGCCGCTTTTTTATCCTCATCTAGAGTTATGATTTGTTTCTTGCTGAGTTGTTCTAGTGCCATTTCTACCATTCCTACAGCACCTTCTACTATTTTGTGGCGTGCCGCTACGATGGCAGTAGCCTGTTGACGGCGAAGCATCGCACTGGCTATCTCTGTGGCATACGCCAAATAACCGATTCGGGCTTCTATCACACGTATTCCTGCAATCTCGAGGCGTTCTGTGATTTCAGCCTCTAATTTATGATTCACCTCTTCCATACCTGAGCGAAGTGTGATTTCAAAAGGGTCATCCATATTGTCATAAGGATAAGAACCTGCCATTTTACGCACTGCGGCATCACTCTGTACTCTCACGAATTTCTCATAATCATCTACATCAAAAGCAGCTTTAAAGGTGTCATTTACTTGCCAGACCAAAATAACACTAATCATGATAGGATTCCCTAATTTGTCATTGACTTTAAGGCGTTCACTATCAAAGTTACGAGCTCTAAGAGAAACAGCAGTTTTGATAAGGAAAGGATTTGACCAATAAAAACCATTTTTCTTTACTGTTCCTTGATAGTTACCAAATAAAACCAATAGCTTAGAGCCATTTGGATTGACGATAAAAAAACCAGATGCAATTAAAATTAAAGGGACAAGAAAAATAAGCCCTAAAAGTGCCCATGGTGTAAAAAAGCTAACAACCGTAAGTGTAAGAAGCACCAAGAAGCTAAGAATCATAGCATAGCCTGATTGGGGAACAATAGTCTTCTCCTGAGTAATCATAGTTAAGTAATTTAAAGTGATATTGTTTTGATACTACAAATATATTATATCAATACGAATAAAGCTAAAAATAGTTGAGATTTATTTTATAGAGAACTCACATTTTGTGAATGAAAGATTTAGAGAAATACTTTTACAGATTTCATTTCTAAAAACTTTGTAATTTTGGTTGAATCTAGTTTATTCATTATCTCTTAAGTAAATGGTCAAAATCAGTTTGCACCTTAATCTTTGTTATAAAAAACTGATTATCAGAATTTTACTAAGATAACTCATCACTTATCATTTATAATTCATCACTCAAAAGCCTATTCTTTTGCATCTTCGGAAACAAAATGTCTAAGAATTGCCTTTATGTAAACAGTAAAAAAATAATTGTATCCCAAAGTATGAAAAATAAGATAAAAATCTCAGTATTGATGGCGGTCTATAATACAGAGTTTTACTTAGTCAAAAGAGCTATTGAGTCTGTTTTTAAGCAAAGTTTTCAAGATTTTGAATTGATTATCATAGATGATGGTAGCAATAATGACACACAAAACCAACTACTCAACTATGCCAAAAAGTATGAAGATAAAATTACCTATTTACGCCACAAAAACTGTGGACAATCAGAATCTATCAACCGTGGCATCCTCAATAGCAGAGGTGAATTTATATCTATCTTAGATGCAGATGATGAATACAAACCCAATCATCTTCAAGCTTGTCTGAAAGAAATGAAAGACCACGACCTTATAGCCTCTACTACGGAGACCATTACAGACACAACAGAAGATTATTACGTGCCTGATAAGCACAATCCTCATAAGTCTATCCATGTAGATGACTGTGTTTTATTTGCGACTTTATTCGGGAAGAGAGAGGTGTTTATGAGCCTAAAATTCTTAAATATGTATGCCGCAGATGCACATTTTTATGAGTTGGCAGCTCAGAAGTATAAAGTCAAGAAAGTAAATCTACGTACATATATTTACTACAGAAATATACCAGGAAGTATCTGTGCCCAACTTAAATTAAAGAATACAATTACTTCTGCATAAAAAAAATCTTCTCATGTCTTTTTCTACTCACTTACAAAAACAGGTGATTTTGGCTTCTTTCCTGACTGGGAAATATGATGTAAACCGCAGCATGATGTGGCAAGAAGATGATTATTCGGTCATTAAAGAATGGGCAGAGTCTATCAAATCTTTGGATTTACAAGGTGTTTTATACCATAATCATTTTTCGGAAGCTACTTGTGAAGAGTACCAAAATGAAAACTTACTATTTATCAGAGTAGATTATCAAGCCAAATTCAATCCCAATATTTACAGATACTATCTTTACAAAGAATTTGTAAAAGAGCATAAAACCAAGCTTGAAAGTCTATTCGTAACAGATGTTACAGATGTTGTAGTCATCAAAAACCCTTTTACTGAACCTTTGTTTTTAGAGAATCCTATAATATTATTTTGTGGTGATGAACCCAAAAAACTAGACAATGAATGGATGAAAGCACACTCCAATCATTTGAGGAGTCAAATAACTAATTATGAGACTTATGAAGAAAATTTTAAAGATGAAATATTACTCAACTGTGGCATCATTGGAGGAAATATCAAAGTGATGGAAGATTTATTTATCCAGCTTTGGCAGATTCACAAGACATACAATCAGCACAACCAAACAGCTTATACAGGAGATATGGGAGCTTTTAATTACCTTGCTCGGACTCAATTTAACCATCAACTAAAACATGGCTCACCTATCAATACCGAATTTAAAGCCTATCAAGAACAAAGAACAGATTGCTGGTTTAGACATAAATAAGTAGGCTTTAAGAAAAAATAAGCTAAATCCTCGGTTTATGTCTTCATGAATCAAAATCCTCGGTTTGTGTCTTCATAAACCGAAAATCATTGTCTTATGTCCAAACCCTCGGTTTGTGTCTTCACAAACCGAAATCAATATTAATCTCAATAGATTTGTAAACATAAGTTGAAAAAAAGGATTACATTTTAGATATTTGCTTGTTCTGTTTCTCTGAAACCTTTTATCATTGTAAGCCTACCTTATTCCCTTTCTATACTGTCTTAAAATCTTACGAACCTTCGTGAAAGTATAACCTACTGAAACACCCACATAATTTCCATTAGAAAGGTAATGCCCAAAGGTCTCATCAGGTGTATCGGGGAAAAAATAATAATCATTATAGACAATGTTTCTGGGAGAGAGATTGGCAATGATCTGAAAATCTAAAAAATCATTATTGGGCAATAACCAAGAAATACCTGCCCCTAGATTAAAATTAATCCTAAAATTATTGTCAAATTCACTGTATGACTCATAATAAGTAAGGACTAAAGGAGGAGTGCTTAAGGATATTGCAGTAGTAATGTATTCTTCCAAAAGAATATACCTGAGCGAAATACCAGTACGGAACTGAAGAAATACATTAGAAGATACAGGTTTTCTATACACTATGTTTAATGGGAGTTGAATAAAATTAATTGTATTTGTAGAATATAATAAGTAATCATAATCTAAGGCTTCAAAACCTTGTGCTTTCAAGTCAATGTAATATCTTAGTGGTAAAGTACCAATGCTAAAACCATATTCTAAGCCCCAATTAGGGTTGAGATGATGGGTCTGAGACCACATCAAGAAGTAGCTCCATCCTAACCTACTTTGCAACTCTGCTTCTCCATATTCCCTCTCTATTCTTCCTTTGCTAGTGATTAGGTTAAACTGAAACTTGGTATGTGGTTTCTCAAATAACAATCTCCTCGGGCTGAGCAGAGAATCAAGTGTTTCTTTGTCTTGAGCTTTGATGCTCTGACTAATGAATAAGAAAATGATAATGATGGATAAAAATATTGTTGTTTTCATAAGTTCCCTAAAATTAAAAAATTGAATCCTAAAGATTTAGGATTCAATTTTTGTGAATAAAATAATTACCACCAAATACCCCATACCTGAGATTGACCATTACAAAAATGATTAGAATAAATATCATAAGGGTCTTTTGCTTTGAGTATAGTAAAAAAGTTTACGATTCTAACAGAAACAGTTTTACGTTTTTTATCAAGTTTTTCTTTGGTTGAAAAAGGACCCGTTATTGTACAATCATAGTTGCTTACATCACCTGCTATTGTTACCCCAATGCTAGTTTTCCAGCGTTTCCATTTCCCATTATCTCTTTTCTTATAAGAGACTGTTTGAGCAGCTACATTGGACCAGATGAAATAATTTCGGATTTTAGTTTCTACATAGTAACGCTTATTTCCATTGTCATAATCAATAGGAGTATCACTTTTCTTATAAGCTTTACATCCAGAAGCAGATTTATCATAATTATCAGTAACAGGTTTAGCTTTATTATAGAAAGCACCTACTCGTCCTCGGCTTGAAGTAAAATCAGCATCAGTAAGGAATGATTTTGCTCTGATTTGATTAAGTACAGTAATATCTCCATTGGGTATAAGGATAAGTGCTTTTGTATTTGGACCTCCACCTACTGTTCTGAGTACATCAATATAAGGTTTTTCTACATAAATAGAATCCCCTACCCTCATCTCACCTTGTGCATTAAAGACAGATTGAAATATTTCTCCATCAATAGTAGTGTTAGATTTAGGGTCTGTATTTGGGTCAAGAGTAGTATTATCCAGCCAAGCATCCTCTTCTACATATATTTTATTTCTGAGGCTACTAAGTGAGAATTGAGATTCAAAGTTTTTGAGGGGCTGGTCTTCGTCAAAATTGAGTTGCTCTGCCTTGGCATTATAGGCATCATCATCTAAGCTACCCCAAGTTGCTTGAAAATTATCATTCCATAGTTCTTTTTCACTATCAAGTTGATTCAATACTTGCAAGAGATGAACAGAATTTTGGAAGCGTAGCATACCATGCTGTACAGTGATTCCAGCATAAGGATTAAAGGATTTTTGTCCATTCAGTGATTCTTTGCTGTCAGGAGCAGGGTCGGATTGTTCTTTACATCCGAATAAAGCCAAAAATATTACAAAAGCTATTTTACTTAGAGATAAATAAATTGTTTTGAATTGTTTCATGAGTATAAAATTTAAGTCAAGTTGATACATCAAAGGTAATTAAAATTCTAGCTAAATAAACCTTTCTTATGAAATTTATTTTTTATTTTGATTATATTGTAAAATTTAATATTAATTATTTTAAATATATGATATATAATTCTGTTATGTGTTTAAACATCTAAGTTTAAACTTTTATCTGATATACAGAGGATTAGCCTTGATATTCATTTTGTTTAGATTCTAAAAACCCAGTTTATGTCTTCACAAACCGAAATCAAAATCCTTGTATTGTGTCTTCACAAACTGAAATAAACATTAATCTCAATAGATTTATAAACATAAGTTGAAAAAAAGGATTACATTTTAGATATTTGCTTATTCTTTTTTTCGGAAGCATTTTATCATCATTAGTAAAAAAATAATCCATTGGAACTCGATTCTGTTCATATCACCTACTGCACCAATATCCACTCAGGCGAAAGCTGGGGGGAAGTATTTGCTAGTCTAAAAAAATATATTCCACCCCTCAAAGCCAAGTTATCTCCCAAAGCTCCTTTTGGCTTAGGGTTAAGACTTTCTTATGAGGCAAGCGAAACCCTCTTGCAAGGTAAAAATCTACCTAAATTTAAAGAGTGGCTTCAGCAGAATGAAGTCTATGTCTTTACGATGAATGGCTTTCCTTATGGTAGCTTTCATGGGGAAGCCGTCAAAGACGCTGTGCATCTGCCCGACTGGACTACGCACCAACGCTTAGAATATACACACCAGCTTTTTAAGATATTGGCAGAGTTAGTGCCTTATGGCATAGAAGGAGGTATCTCTACTTCACCACTTTCGTACAAGGGATGGTATGAAGGCGAACCTGAACGACTCCCGATTGCTTTTGAAAAATCTACTGAGAATCTACTTAAAATCTTAGATAAATTAATTGATTTTGAGCAAGTTACAGGTAAAGTCCTTCACTTAGATATAGAGCCTGAGCCAGATGGTCTGCTCGAAAATACTGAAGAAGTACTTGCCTATTATGATGATTATCTTGTGCCAGCAGCCCAGGTTTTTTTGAGAGAAACCCGTGATATGAACAGCTTTGAAGCTGAAAAAACACTCAAAAGGCACATCCAACTTTGCTATGATGTCTGTCATTTTGCAGTGGCTTTTGAAGACCATGCCGAAGCCCTGAGTAGATTTAGCAAAGCAGGTATTTTGATTGGGAAGTTTCAAATCAGTGCAGCCCTTAAAGCAGACTTAAGCAATAAAAACAAAGACAAAAAGAAAGTCATCAGGGCCTTAGAAGCCTTTAATGAATCTACCTACTTGCATCAAGTAATCCAACGCAACCAAGACCAGACTTACACACAGTTTGCTGATTTGCCTTTTGCCCTAGCCCAAGCCGATAATCTTGGTATAGACGAGTGGAGGATTCATTAT
>JBBRUH010000313.1:0-6922 GCA_038248005.1 Cytophagales bacterium
AGAAAGAAAGGATTTTATGTAAAGAAACACATTCCAAGTTTTTGTAACTTGGAATGTTATGAAGACTGAAGTCCTCACTACATCTTGATGACTAATTTACCAAACTGTCCACCTGCTTCCATCTCATCAAAAGCAGAGATAGCTTCCTCAATAGGACGGACAGAACTTACAATAGGTACGATTTGATGCGTGTTGATAAACTCAATCATTTCTCCAAATTCTTGGTCATTGCCCATCGTAGTTCCTTTAATATTTGCCTGAGAAAAAAACAAACGAGGGATATTGATAGGAGAAGGAGTCCCTGCTGTAGTGCCGTAAACTACCAAAGAACCCGCAGGAGCTATCATCTTAGCTACTTCACCAAAATCAGATCCAGCAGCACTGTCTATAATGGTATTAAAACCAAAAGGCTCTAATTTTTGAGCAGCTTTGTACCATTTTTCAGTTTTATAGTTAAAGCCTTCAGCAGCACCTAAGGCTTTTGCTTCAGCTAGTTTTTCATCACTTCCAGAGGTTACATAGACCTTTGCCCCTGCTGCCACACAAAACTGCAATGCAAATAAAGCCACGCCTCCGCCTATGCCTGTGATAAGCACTTTGTCTCCTTTTTTGACATGCCCTTTCCCAAAAACTGCCCTAAAAGCGGTCAGACCTCCTAAAGGAATGGCTGCGGCTTGTTCAGCACTGAGATGTGCGGGTTTAGCATACAAGCGATGAGCAGGAACAGCTACATATTCTGCAAGCGTGCCGTTGGTAGGCATTCCCAAGATAGAATAGTTGTACCCCTGAAATTCTGAATCATTGCCCCAGTTTACATTAGGATTAAGGATTACTTCTTTATTTAGCCAGTCTTTGTCAGCATCATCTGCTACTTTTTCTACAACTCCACAGCCATCAGAGCCTAGGATAGAAGGAAACCTTAACCCAGGATACATTCCTAGTCTGCACCATTGATCTCGGTGATTAAGAGCAGCAGCTTGGATTTTTACGAGTACTTCTCCAGTTTTTAGTTCCGGAACAGGGCTATCTTTAAATGCTAATTTTTCATTGGGGTCTTCTTGCAACACAATTGATTTCATAAGAATATTTTTTAGTGAGTATTTGAAAATAAAATAAATACAATCTTTTTGCTAATCTAACCAAAATCTTGAAAGATAAGAAACAATCTTACTGTTGGCTTTATGAAACTATCTGCTTATTTTGAGGGTTTAGGCTTCACCAAAAGCACTGGTTTAGCTTTAAATCACTACCTTTACAACTCAAAAAAATATAATTTGGTAAAAATGAACGATTTTTACGAAACCTACACTTTATCCAATGGTATTCGTGTAGTACATAAAACCGTAGCTCATACTCAGATAGCACACTGTGGATTTATTTTAGACATAGGCAGCCGTGATGAAAAACCACACCAATTAGGGATGGCACATTTCTGGGAACACATGGCTTTCAAAGGTACTCAAAAGCGAAAGGCATTTCATATCATCAACCGTTTGGAGTCTCTTGGAGGAGAACTCAATGCTTATACTACCAAAGAAAAAATATGCTTTTATGCGTCACTACTTCATACACATTATGAGAAGGCAATAGAGTTATTAACTGATATTACTTTTAATTCCGTTTTTCCTGAAAATCAGATAGAACGTGAGCGAAATGTGATTTTAGAAGAAATGGCAATGTATCTTGATTCGCCCGAAGATGCCATTCAAGATGATTTTGATGAGCTTATTTTTGATAAACATTCTCTGGGTAACAATATCTTAGGCACTACAGAAAGCTTGAAAGCATTTAAAAGAGAAGATTTTTGTCAGTTTATACAAGAAAATATTAATACCAATCAGATTATCTTTTCTTCAGTGGGCAATATTCCATTTAAAAAAGTGCTAAAATTTGCAGAGAAATATATAGCTCCTATCCCGAAACGAGAGTGTAAAAAAATCTCATTGCCATTTGAAGGCTATCAAGTAAAAAGAGTAGAAAAAAGCTACAATGCTAGTCAGGCACATTGTGCGATAGGCAATACGGCTTACTCATTGCATCACCCTAAAAGATTGCCATTTTTTCTGATTCATAATTTGCTCGGAGGGCCTGGACTCAACTCTCGGCTTAATTTAGTCTTGCGTGAAAAGCTAGGCTATGTCTATTCTGTAGAGTCTAATTATCAGCCTTATACTGATACGGGCTTGTTTTCGGTTTCTTTTGCCACAGAGCAAAAACACCTTGCTAAAAGCCAAAATGAAGTGCTCAAAGCCTTTAAAACTTTAAGAGAAACCAAACTAGGCAAGATACAACTGCACCAAGCTAAAGAGCAACTTCTTGGGCAACTCGCCATGGCAGAAGAAAGCAATCAAAGCTTTATGCTTATGATGGGTAAAAGCTTGCTAGATATGCAAAAAATAGAAACGATAGAGGCTATTATTCAAGAAATTAGAAGTATTACTGCCGAAGATATTTTAGAAGTAGCCAATGAAACCCTGCAAGAAGATAGTTTGAGTATATTAACCTATATACCTGAGGCTTAAAATCTATAAAATGAAAGACCCATTGTTTTCACCTATATTAGAAGAGTATCTTGAAGAACATACTAGCCCTGAGTCTGAGCTACTTTCAGAGCTAAATAGAGAAACACACGCCAAGGTATTATCACCTCGAATGCTTTCAGGACATACACAAGGGAGGTTTTTATCAATGGTTTCACACATGATTCGTCCTCAAAATATCCTCGAGATTGGTACATATACAGGCTATGCTGCTATTTGCCTAGCCGAAGGATTGGCAGAAGGAGGCTCACTACACACCATAGAAGTAAACCTAGAGCGTGAAACCTTGATTAGGAAGTTTATCTCTAAATCTAATTTAGAAAGTATAATCAAATTATACTTAGGAAATGCTCTTGAAATTATCCCTACAATCGATATATTATTTGATTTAGTTTTCATAGATGCTGATAAAAAAAATAATCTTGTTTATTATGAAATGGTATTGCCAAAGCTCTCACCGAATGGTTTCATATTGATTGATAATGTACTTTGGAGTGGAAAAGTACTTCATAACCCCTCTAAAAAGGATACTAAAACTAATTATATGCAAACCTTTAATGATTTTATTCAGCAAGATACTCGTGTGGAAAATATATTGCTTCCACTAAGAGATGGATTAATGCTAGTCAGGAAAAAATAATTTTATCGTTTTATCTCCATAATACCTGATTTTACAGTATATTACGTTATAGTTTATATTGTTTTTTTACGTTATTATTCAATAAGTTTGAATTTTCAAAAAAAAAATGTAGATTTGTGATATTAAAGACACCAAATAAAATCAATGAGAATGCTGTGCCCTTTCCCATGTAAGGAGCTAATATGCTTATTTATTGTTAGTCTATTTTATTCCTTTGACCTCGCTCAAAAGAATGAAATAGAACTTAATGAGGTGCATTTTGCAGACATTCAAATCACTTTTAGCAAAGGTGCAGAACGACAGCTAGAAACACTTATCTCTCAATATGAATCAGAACCTCTCTTAAAAAATATTCACCAGCTCGAGTCCTATCTTTCTTTATTAGATAAAAGCCTAGAAAAAGAAAAAGTACCTCAAGACTACAAATATCTGTGTCTGTATAAATATTATCTCAGTAAAAAAGAAAACTCTAAAGATGGCTTTTGGAATCTGGAAACAGATAAAGCCCGCCAATTAAATCTCAGAGTAGATAATCAAATAGATGAGCGATTCAACTTGGTCTCTTCTACTTATGAAGTAGCCAAGGAGATGAGACGTAATAATATTTATTTTGCAAATTGGTTAATCAATATGCTTACCATAGAAATGGGTTTTCAAAATACCCGTGAGTATGTATTAAGTCATTATTCAAGATCTGATGTGGTGGGTAATAGAAAATGGTTGATTACTGAAGAGACACATCCACGCATAATTGAGATTGTGGCTTTTAAACTTTTTGTGGAGCAAAAAATGTCATCCCATTTTCAAGGCAAAGTAAAGATACTAGTAGATTCTAAGCAAGAACGCAAAACACTCAAGCAAATAGCCAATGATAATCTTATTAGTGAAGTAGATTTAAAAAAATATAATCTTTGGCTAAACAGAAAGCGTATTCCTGATGATAAAATTTATCCTGTATTGATACCAATACCACAAACAGGATTTGAACCTTCAATCACTGTTCAAAATGATATTTCACAGCTAGATGCAAGAATAACAGATCAAGACTTTGTGAAACCAACGGAAAATAATGAACTTCCTGTAGAAGATTACTATTCACTTAGGAAAAGTCAAGAAGAACTTAGACAAATCATAGAACAACAAGAAAGAGAGTATTATGCTCAACAAGGAAAAGAACAAGACTTATATAAAACAGTAGGAACTACTCCTACTAGTACACCTGCGGCTACTCATGAAGTTTTACTAGGACAGACACTTTATGAGATTGCTCGTTTGTATAATATAAGCATAAATGATTTAAGAGAATATAATCAACTGAAACAGCAGGAAGATATTTATCCAGGTCAAGTATTATACTTAAGTACTTTTTCTGCCCCAGTAAATAATGCAATTAGTCCTACTAAAGTTATTCATACTGTCAGGTTAGGCGAAAATCTAAGCATCATCGCAAGAGCTTACCAAGTATCAGTCAATGATTTGATACAGTGGAATCAGATTGCAAGTTCTGATTACATCCGTTTAGGACAAAATCTGACAATCTATGTGTATGCTGATAATCATCGCATCTTAAAAACTTCTCAAAACTCAATCAATCAATTTTCTGTATTAAGAGGTCAGCCCTTTAATACTGCACAAAAGCTATCAAGCAGTGTAACAGAAGAAGATATGCCTATGCGTGGTGCTTTTAAATACAAATCTTCTAATAAAAATGTTAAACTACTGTGGATACCTACTCTCAAAAAATAAGATAATATTCTCTCAGCAATTCCTCAAAATCAATGTGGTATTGCTCGTGTTCATCTTTGATAATCAATATTTCATCTTTTACTAATGCTGGTACTTTCTTTTCAAATTCTTGAATTACTCTAAATGCTTTTGAGTGATTTTTAGAATGGTAAACAGAAAGCCTTTGAGTACAAAAAAGTCCTACTTTAAAAGCTTCCTTCATAAATACTTGTGCTTCATATTCAGGATACATCACTACGAATCTACCCGAATCAGTTAATAAAAGATTGACTGCTATTAAAAGGTCAGACATAGACAGACTCTGGTCGTGTAGTGCTTTTTGCTTTTGAATATTTTGGGTGAGAAGGTGATTTTTGAAAAAGGGAGGATTACAGATGATAAAATCATAGTGAATATTATCCTTGTTGTCAGTTATAAATTCTTGAATACTTTGATTGATTACTTTAATCTGTGATGACCAAGGGCTGTGAAGGATGTTTGTATGGGCTTGTTTGTAAGCATTCTTATCTATCTCTATGCCAGTGATAGGGTTTTGAGTATTTTGTGCGAGCATCAGACTGAGTAAGCCAGTTCCAGTGCCTATATCTAAAATACTTACAGCATCTGTGGGCTTTGCCCAAGCACCCAAGATGCAAGAATCGGTACAGACCTTCATGCCTGATTGATTTTGATAGACCCTAAATTGCTTAAACTGAAAATAATCTTTTGCCATATTTCTAAGAAAAGTTTAGCTTTGAATCTAAAATAATAAAAAATGGAAGATAGTTTTTTTCAAAATGTATATGAAGTAGTTCGCCTTATTCCCAAAGGACGGGTCTGTAGTTATGGAGTGATAGCAGCCTATCTAGGAAGTAAGGGCAGTGCTCGGATGGTAGGCTGGGCAATGAATGCTGCTCATACACAGCCTGATATTCCTGCACATCGTGTGGTAAATAGAGTGGGTTTGCTTACAGGAAGGCATCACTTTGACCCACCACAGCGAATGCAAATGCTTTTAGAAGAAGAAGGAATCCAAGTAATTGACCATCAAATTCAAAACTTTGATATTGTTTTTTGGAATCCAAATGAAGAGATTTCTGTATAATCTCTCTTGACAAAGTTTCTTAGTAATCCCTTCAAAATAAAATACTCATGATTAGATTATTACAAACTCATGACTCCTAATTTATAACTCATTTCTTCTTTATTCAGCTATAAAAGATTGTAAAGCCGCTACAATTTGTTTTGCCCCTTCTCCATAAAGCATCGTCTGATGATTGCCAACCACTTCCACATATTGGCAGTTTTGCATCATGTTTACAGTTTCTAAGGCAAATTCTTTAGGTAATAGCGGAGCGATATCACTATAGTTACCTGTTGCATTGATAAGAATGGCACTGTGAGAAACTCCTTGAAGATATTCTAGCCAGGGTTCACCTAGCACAGCATCTGCAGCTTCTTTGATATTCTCAGGAAGTGAGCGTGGTATAACAGACCCATCTTCATTTGTTTTTACATCTGCTTCGTAATAACTCAGCATAGTATTATCCCAAAAACTGAGGTAAGGAGCATTCTTCACCTTACCTAAATATGCATCAAAAGAAGGGTATATTTGCCCTAACCTACTCATAGAAGGGATGAGCATTTCTCTCGTATCAGGATGAAGCCGAGCGGCTGCATCTAGCATTAAAAGTTTATCTACTCTTTCGGGATAATGCTCGGCAATGTACAAGCCTAAAAAAGCTCCAAATGAATGCCCGCCTAAAGTTATCTTTTGAATTTCTAAAGCATCCAAAAGGCTAACAATATCCTGTGCATGTGTTGCAATACTATACCCCGTATCTGGCTTATCGCTTAAGCCTCTTCCTCTTAAATCTACTGAAATTAGTCTATTCTGAGGGCATAGACCTGCTTTTACCAAGCCATCAAAAGCGTGTGCATTGGCAGTAAGCCCATGCATTAATAAGAGAGGAGGATTCTGACCTTCATGACTTAAATAATGCAACCTTAGCTGACC
>JBBRUH010000314.1:0-6901 GCA_038248005.1 Cytophagales bacterium
ACTTCTTAACCTCATTCAATATGATAGATTCGCTGCCAGAGAAATCTTTGGAATGCTATTCAAAAAGCATCCAGTAGAGCGTGTATTAAGGTTTCTAGATGGTGAAACAAATTTTGGAGAAGAATTACAGATTATGGCATCTGTGCCTTCTTTGCCATTTATTACCTCATTGTTTCATAAGACTTTTATCAAAGATAAATTCTAATTTCGGTTTGTAAGGACACGAACCGAGGGAGATGAATAAATAATGATTAGTCATCATCCCATTCACTTCTTCTTGATTTTCTTAGAAGAATTCGATGATTTGGTGTCGCTCTAACCATTTATAGTCTATCATACTTATCTCACAAAGTATTTATTTACGAGAGCCAAAAAAAATATTGGCATAGATAGCTGTAAAAAACTGATTATTGGGGGCAGGCGGATTACTTGGAGTAGGGGATGTAATAAGTTCAAGTGTGTTTGTGAAAGCTTCGAAGGTAAACCCAACTTCTACTCCACTAATGCTATTACGAAATGCTCCAAAATCAAGACTCATCCCTGCTTTCGCATTTATACCCAAGAGAATCTTAGAATTACCTACCCCATCTAAAAGATTACCAGGACCAATGATATTATCGATTGTATGTACATTGGGGTCATACGCAACAGAAAGAATCTGCCCGTTAGGAAAATTATAAAGGACATGATAAGGGACTAATAAACCAAATGAAGGACCTGCTGCAAAAACGGCTGATATTTGTATTCCTTCTTCGGGTGCTTTTCTAAAAAGTATAAAATCTCTTCCATACTGAGGCCTAAAAGAATACAAATAATTCTTTTTGCCAATGGTAAATATATTACCAGTATTATTCTGAATTCGGACTTCCTTAGGACTTTTGACCTGAACTATCTCTAGCCCTATGCTGCGATATACTTTTGGTTTGATTATCTTAGTAGATTTAATCATAACACCACCGATATCTCCACCATTGGTATTTAGATTAATGCCATAGATGATTTCACTAATGTAATCTTCTGGCACATCTACTTCTTGCGCAAGAGTGTAAGAAGAAATACAAAACAGACTAAGGAAAATAAATAATGTAGTTTTCAAGGTTATAATAATATATTTGTTGTGAATAGAGTGTTTTTAAATGATTATTTGCTATAACCATAATACCTAAACAAAGTTTGTTTGCGTTATGATTGCACAAATTTAAAAAAATTACCCCAAAGTTTATTTATTCTCCGTTAAGTTATTGAATTTATACAGTAAAACAAATTTTTGCTAACATTATTAGTAATCGTTTAAAAATAAAGTAGACATTTATTTTAATCAAAACACTCATTATCAATAATTTAATAGCCCAATAAATAATAACTTATAACCAATCTCTTACTTGTGCGTATAAATCTACTATTTTTTGTGTTTTTTGTTTTTGGTGGGTTATCTGATATTCAAGGACAGACTGCCCTAGAATACCACCGAACTTTTAGTTCATCTTATCAGCAGGCATTACAGTTTTTGAAAGAGAATCAAGCAACTATCAAAAAAGAAATTATGCAATATAATGCAGATATTCATTTGGTTATTCCAGCAGTTTTTCCTGAAACCGTCCGATTCTCAGCCATGCAAAATCATCTCGAAACACTTTCTCTTCAGATGCTTTATGTACGCTTTGGGGCAAGCTATGCCAACTTCTCCATAGGGCGATTTCAGATGAAACCCTCTTTTATAGAGGCATTAGAAGAGGAAGTAAAGCAGAGAAATCTAAAAAACTTCGTCTTTATTACTAAATTTAAAGATACCGATGAAAATAAAATTCGTCAAGAACGTGTCGAGAGACTGAGTGATTTGAATTGGCAGTTACGCTACTTAGCTTGTTTTCAAACAATCGTGAGTCAAAAATTTCCTTTATCTTCTTTTTCAGAAGAAAAAAAACTTAGATTTTTAGCAGCAGCATATAATAGAGGCTTTCAGAATAGCCAAACTGAAATAGAACGATGGATTTACAAGAAAGCTTTTCCTTATGGCTCTTCATATAAAGGTACACAGTATGCCTATACAGACATTGCTTGGTATTTTTATCAAAATCACTTCTCTACCCAGACGATTGCGAAGTAACAAAGCAAATTACTGGAAATTTTTATCTTGTCAATGTGCTGTTTTCGGTAGTGTAAACGCTTAAAGTTTAATAATATATAATCTCTAAATATTTTAGACTTTCCAAGTCTGTCAGACTTGGAAAGTCATTGAGGTCAGACCATTGGTCAGACTTGATTTTTTTATATGAAGGAAATTTGGTAAAAATCTTTATAGCCAAATTATTTTCATACAATGAGAATTGCTTAAAGTGTCAAACCTGTGAGGTTTATGAGGTTTAAGGTATTGATAACTAAATATTTAGAAATAAAACCTCATAGGTTTTTGGTGGCGTCGGGTTTTTAGAAGAAGGATGGCGGAAAGCAATGATTATCAACTGATTTTTATGTGCAAAGGGTTATTTCTTTTTTTTGACAAACTAATCTGAGTACATAACAAAAAATAAGTTTAGCTTCTTTGGAAGACAGATGACGCAGATTTAACGGGTTCATACGGATTTTTATCTGTAACTCATCCGTCAAATCAGTGTTCCAATAAAACGTCATCAGCAAACTAATGATAGCATTGCATGTTTTGCATATCTATAAGTTACGTCAAACTAAATTTTTATTCTTTATGCAAAAGTATCTTTTTTACGGTATTGTGCTTATGTTGCTACTGTGTGTCTGTAGCACCTCTTATGCCCAGTCAACTACATCCATAGGCCCCAGAATAGGGCTTAATGTAGCCGATTTTACAGGTGATAATGCTAGTAGCCAAGGCACTCGAAATGGACTAATGATTGGAGGATTTTTTACGTACAGTATTTCTGAAGACTTTGGAATCACAGGAGAGTTACTTTACTCACAGCAGGGTTCAAAAGACAGAAATGCACTAGGAAATTTCACTAGAGAGCTTTCTTATTTACAGATTCCGCTTTATGGAAATTATTTTTTCAAGGTTAGTCAAGATTTTAGGCTCAAACTCATGGCAGGTCCTTATATCAATATCTTGCTAGATGCTGAGAATGATTTTGAGAATGGCACTTCGGTAGAAGTTACTGATAGCTATAATACTATAGATTATGGATTGCTCTTAGGTGGTGGTTTCCACTATTATTTAGGAAGTGAAGTATGGCTGAATCTAGATGCCCGCTATAACCTTGGTCTTAGTAATATTCTTCAAGATGATGCCCTAGATGTTAAGAACAGTGTCATTTCTATCGCACTTGGCGTAAGTTTTGGCATTAATTAATCACCATCTATTCAAAAAGCCCTAATATCTTTTAATAGCGTGTTAGGGCTTTCTCTTTCCTCCATAAATATCTGATGATTAGATACTTAACATTGTATCCAAATTCATAGCCCATTATTTAAACAAGCATTTAGCCCAGAATTTTATTTTTTGCCAAAGAGAATAATCCTTATACTCAGAAAAAGGAGATTGACTAAATACCTTTCCAAACTCTAGCCCTAAGTGATGCAGTCCTGCCGTATTTTTATACCAAAGCTGCGTGAGCAAATCCGTAAATTCAGGCTCAGGGTAATGCCTTGTTTTTTGATTTGCCTCTGCCAAACGGTTAAGCCACTTGCTGATTCTCTTGATGTATTCTATGGTAAAACCCTCTTCAGGCGTTTTCACAAGCTCATGGTGCGTCCTAAGTTCCTCTTCTGTAGGCGAGATTTGGAGGTAGTTTTGGAGTTGGTAGGTGTATATTTGATTAGTTTCTTGTAGGAGTATTTCTTCATTATAGCTTGTATTATTTTCGTGTAAGCGTATTTTAGTCAGTATGATAGGAAGATTGGCTAGTTTACAATCATCAGGCAGTAGAACCCAAAATTGTAAGTCATGTGCGACTTTGTATTGATGGTCATATTGTATATTATATTTTGATAAAATATCTTTTCTGAACATAGCTGAGGAGTTTGGGATAGTTGCTGAAAATAAAAGACTACATCTTATTTGATCATTATTTAAATATGTTTTCCAAACACTAGATGATAAACCAAAAAGGTTTACAGAAGAGCCACAAACATCAATATTTTTATTTGTCAGCATAAAATCAACCTGCTCTGATATCCTCTCAGGGTAAGCAACATCATCACTATCTAAATTAGCAAGATACAATCCTCTTGCAAGTTTAAGACATTGGTTTCTAGCTTTTGATATGCCTTTATTTTCAGGAAATTGGAAAAATATAATCCTAGCATCTTCTTCTTGATAGATTCTGACAATTTCCTCCGTGCTGTCAGTAGATC
This sequence comes from Cytophagales bacterium, assembly GCA_038248005.1. Taxonomy (GTDB): domain Bacteria; phylum Bacteroidota; class Bacteroidia; order Cytophagales; family Microscillaceae; genus JAABSX01. Next base: position 4,324 of record JBBRUH010000314.1, read on the forward strand.
CGTCATTCACTATGATTAGTTCCCAATTGGTATAAGTTTGAGCTAAAATACTCTCAATGGCTTCTGAGATATATTTCTCAGCATTGTAAGCAGGCATGAGGACAGAGACGAGGGGGGGAATACTATGTTTTACCATTCATCATTTTGGATATAATTAAAATATTTTAATAAGTAGTTAGCTCTTTGTTTAAATAATTCTTTTTCTGATTCAGCCATCTCTTTTTTCCAACGAGTAGTGTTATTAAATAAAGGCTGATTTATTTGCCAATTTCTAAGTTCAAGATGCTTTTTTTCCGAATCAGTATTTGCGTGATGATTATCAAAAAATTTTTTTTTGGTTGTATGATACTCAAATATAGATTTAGACTCAGACAGACCTAAAAAACAAATCAACTTATTTATTTCTAACTTTTTATTGGCTATTAAACTTTCTAGCTTTAATGTATAAAGAGCTGGATTATTTTTGTGTATCAGCCAAGCTTCATTGGACTCAATCCATTTTTTAATTCCTAAGTCAATATCACCAGTTCTTTCTTTTATTGAACAAGCTACATCTCGACCATCTCTTATCATTACAATAATTTGAGCTTTTGGAAATACTGATATTATTTTAGGAATATGGTGTACATGTTTTGGCGTTTTTTCTAAAAGGCGGTTTCTACCTGCTTGTTTTATGAAGAAAAGTAATTGAGTTAAATTTAGATATTTCTGACTAAATATTCCTGTTTCATTAGTTAATGCATATATTTCATTATGATTACTAAGAATGGATAGCATAATAGATGTTCCACTATGTTCACATCCTAAAATAAAAATAGGTTCTTTTCCTCTTAGTAAACACCTTAAATACAGTTTTTTAAGAGGATAAGTAATTAACCTGATTTTTGATTTTATTTTTTTTATTATTGAGGCTAATTTCATATTTAATGAATCCAGATAGAACGGTTAAAAATTATAAGATATGCATTTATTCAACTTTAGCAAATATTACTGTTTCTTCCCAGTGTATAGTGAAATGGTCTAAATATATCTTATATCCTAAGCCAAGATTCTCTATCCAAAGAGGTATCTCAACAAAATCATTTAAGCTATGATAAGATGTTATTGCTAGTTTGGGTTTATACTTTTTGATTGTTCTTATTGCACCTTTCAAGGCATTTAACTCAGCACCTTCAATATCCATTTTTATAAAATCAATTTTTTCTAAATGTGACTCCTCACAAAAATCATCAATAGTATGTGTCTCTACGCTATTTTCATAATTTTCAAAGGATTCTAATGCAACTCTACTACCAGAACCCCTATCCCAATAGTAAACTGTTTCTCCTTTAGTATGCCATAATGGGTATTGAATGAGAGATATACGGTTTTTTAGATTAGGGTTGAGAGCAAGGTTTTTACTTAGAATCTCTATATTTTTTGGAATAAATTCAAATGAATATATTCTTCCACCATTTCCTACCTTGTGAGCAAAGTATAAAGCTGTATCTCCCCAACAAGCACCTGCATCAATTATAACATCATCTTTTTCTGCACAGATTTTATTTTTATAATTGTATTGTTCTAATACAATATTATGAAGAATATCATACGTTCTTAATAGTATATCAATAGGAATTCCCAATGGTCTTAGATTAAATTTAGATAATTTTGTATTCATGATGCCCGATTCAAATTTATTTGTCAAGTCTTTATTTGCTTTAATTTTTTCTATATTCTTCCAATAAGTATCATTATTTGTAGGAAGTTTTATTTTTTGATAACTCATTATATAATAAGCAGAAAGTTCTAGAAACCACTTTTTAGACTCATCGTCTGTCAATAAATCATATACTTTTTGTGATTTCTCTCCATTCTCTTGAAACATTTTTAATGTTTTTATTAAAATATTTTCTACTTCATATTTATTAACCCAATCAGGCATTAGGATTTTTCGTATGTAATCTTTAAGCTTTTTCCAAAGTGATTTTCCTGTTTTATGTGTTTTACCAAAACGTTGATTATCAAAATTATCTTTAAAATCATTCTGAATAGAAGTTATAATTTTTTCTGATAACAAGTGACTAAATTGCTGTTTCTGATTCATTATTGGGATTTACTAGTGTAGTTTGAGTTTTAAAAAAATAAGGTCTGATTATACCAGGAAATTTACCAAGCCAACGCCCTTTTCTATGAATAGTTTCAATTGCTTCTAATGAGAAAACATCTTTTTCGTCAATAATAATTTGGGATTGATTTTTTATCAACATTATATCAAAAGTGTAAGTAATATCATTCATAATGTTAGCAGGTATTTCATAAATAATTTCATAAATACCTTTTAAAGTCTTTTCAGGACTACTCTGAATTACAAACAGTATATTATTACTCCCGTCTTTTACGAACAAATTAGTATGGTACAGCATTTGGTCTATATCTTCTAAAATCTCCACTAAAACACAGATTTTATGTGGCTTTTCAATCTCAGCAAGATTATTTGAGTACACTCCTTTTAGCTGAATAGAAATTAATTTGAAAAATCCATCTTCTGATATTTTATTAATAGCATTATAAGGAGTGTTTAACCGACTTCCTAAAT
>JBBRUH010000315.1:0-6897 GCA_038248005.1 Cytophagales bacterium
CGCCGTTGCCTGTGTCTGCACTATGCCCTTGCCTGTGTCTGCACTATGCCGTTGCCTGTGTCTGCACTATGCCCTTGCCTGTGTCTGCACAGGCAATTTAGGAACTTATACTTAACTCTTTCTAAGTCTTTTTCTTCTTCTTAAATACAAAATACCAAATAGTAAGAATACCTAAAATAACGATGGCTAGTGGCATACCAAAGATGACTAAAAACATCAAAACGTAAAAAAAGCTACCGCTTTTCCAGTCATATACCTCAAAATCATTGGCTTCAAATGCCTTGAAATCAGCCAAATTAGGACTTTGTATGCTTAAATTGTCTAGTTCTTTGTAGTATTTTTTGGCATCTTTTTCTACTTTCTCGAAGTCAAACTCATTATCTTCTTCAGTATATCGAATCAATACATTTTGGGCTGATTCAGGTTCTAGTTCTTTAAAATCCCAGATAAGTTGTCTAGTTTTAGCATTGGCTTTGAAAGTAGATTGAGGCAAAATGCCTTTGATATCTTCTAAAACCAAATCATCACCAAGTTGTATTTTGATTTGACCTTTTTCTATGGTTTTCGCCCAAGCTTTGCCCGACTCTAAGACGTATGTAAAGCCATTGTGATTGTCTCGGCTGTAGCCTTCTCTAAGGTGTCCTAGATTGGTATTGACCATAAAATAAACCGTAACCTTAGTCAAGGTATCAGGGGCATAATTTCCTGCCCAAGTGTACCAGTTATAAATATTCTGGAGCGATTTGGGATTGGCTATTTCTATCTTGCTGGTATCACTTTGTAGCTTTGTAGCTGTCAGTTCTTTTTCGTTTTGAAACACCTTTAATTGGTATAAGTCATCAAAATGAATGGAATAAACGGTAGCATTCTCAAGAGAGGCATTGATAGGATAACCTGTCTGCATATTGATAGTATCTTGGCTAAGATTTTTCATATAATACTCCCCCTTGACTACTGCAAAACCTTTATGAAGTAAGATACTGATTCGCTCACTTTGCATCTGTACCTTGTCAAGGTGAATACTATCCTGAGCAAAAATAGGTATAAATGCACCAGTCCCTCCTACTCCCCAGAAGCCAGGCATGGCAGCATTTCCTAGTAATAAAATCGATAGCAAGATAAGAGTAATAGGTAAGAAAACAGCTTTTTTCATTGATTAGAGATAGAAATTTTTAGTGGGATATATTTAGGTAAATTTCTCATTATCAAACTTTTACAAGTTAATAATTCATCAAGTAAGTAGATGGTCAAAATTAGTTTGCACTTTAATCTTATTATAAAGAGCTGATTATCAAAATCTTATTAAGATGATTCATCACTCATTATTTATAATTCACAAAATAACCTACTTAGCCTAAGAATAGCTGTGCTAAGACAAAATCAGCACATAAAACGGCAATGGTAGCATTGGTAACAGCTTGTGTACTTGATTGCCCTACTTCTAATGCTCCTCCTCTGGTATAATAGCCCTTGAAAGCAGAAATAGAAGCAATCAAAAAAGCAAAGGCAAAGGATTTGACCAAGGCAAAACTCACATTGAAAGGCATAAAATCTGCTCTAATTCCTTTAACATATTCTTGGGCAGTCATAATACCTGTAAGTGTACCTGCCAAATAACCTCCTGTAATAGATAAAAAACCTGCTAAACTGACTAACATAGGAATCGTAATCAGAGCTGCAAGTATTTTGGGAAGCACAAGGTAAGAAATAGAATTGATTCCCATCACTTCTAATGCGTCTATTTGCTCAGTAATACGCATTGTGCCTAATTCTCCTGCAATATTAGACCCTACTTTACCAGACAATACGATACAAGTAACCGTAGGGGCAAGCTCCAAAATGGTCATATCTCGTACTACTTGCCCTATCACATAATTAGGAATCAAGGGACTAATCAGGTTATAAGCCGTCTGGACTGCACTCACAGCACCGATAAAAGTAGAAACAATACTCACAATAAATACAGAGCTAATTCCTATGGAGACACATTCATCTATTACCAATTTGATATAGACCGAAAAACGCTCTCGGTTTACTACAAGGCTGTAGAGAAATATCATAAACTTGCCAAAGGTCTTCATCAATTATCAAAGGTTAATGGTAAATCGTTAATCACTAGCAAAGTAACAAAAATAAACTTATAATGTGAGTATTTATAATAAATATGACAATGAGAAGCTACTCTAAGTAAGAGATTAGTTATTAAAATGTAAGAGTTTGATGGTGAAAATTTACTCAAACCAAATGATTACTTTATTTTTAAGGTACTAAACACTTACTCACCATTATTTTCTTTCTCTTGTTGATCTTTCTTTCTTGCCTGTATAAAAAAATAGAGCCATCCCAGCACATAAACTCCAATAATCGGAATAGAAAGTATGCTATTGAAATCAAAGTACAAAATCAAGCTTCCCACTCCTCCAAAAAGAACTATATAAATCAAACAGCCTATACAACCTACTCTAAGCGTTCTACTGCTTTTGGGTTTAGAATAACTTTCTTTCATAGTTCTTTTTAATATTTATTATTATCTCTTTGGTCTTTTTGGCGAGCTTTCATAAAAAAATAAAGCCATATCAGCACAAAAACCCCTATCAAAGGAACAACAGAAATAATAGGAAAATCAAAGTATAACATCACAGAGCCTAAGCCAAAAAATAGGATAACATAGACAGCACATCCCCAGCAACCTGCTTTGATGGTTTGATCGTATTTTTCTTCAAGATTGGTGTAGCGCATTACTCAAATTTTAATTTCCTTTGATTTGTTGCCAAGCCTTTTCTACTTGATACACAGGAAGCTGACACGATTTATTAAAACACACATAGATAGTCGTCTGTTTTTCTATGCTTGTTTTGTGTGCTAATAAAGGTAATTCTTCGCTTTCTGTGGTACTTCCCAGCAATATTTTATGAGGAAAATATTGCTTTTGGGTAAATTCAAGTCCCAATGTAGTACATTTTTCTCCAATGAAAGCTACCTCTGCCATCGGTTTGGCAAATAAACAGTAGAGTTGCCCCCAGTTAGTAAGGTATTCGAGACTCTGTAAAAGTATCTTTTGGGTGCTTGCGAGCATTGTCTGAGCCGTCTCTGTATATCGAGCTTTATCGGTTAGAAGCCCTAGATAAAACAAGTTTTTAGCCATCACAGAGTTAGAGGCTGGTATCACATTATCAAAGATTTCTTTTTTGCGGGCAATGAGTTTTTCACCTTTGGCATCTGTAAAAAAGAAAAAACCTTCTTCTGTATCATAAAAATTTTCAAAGCAATATTGAGCCAATATATCTGCTTTGTGAAGCCAATGAATCTCAAAAGTAATCTGATACAAGGTAATATACGCCTCCATCAAAAGAGCATAATCTTCCAAATAAGCTGTAATTTTGGCTTCTCCTCCTTTATAAGTACGATAGAGATACTTTCCATTCCAGAGTTTTTGCCATAAAAATTCAGCATTTCGTTTTGCCATTTTCAAGAAACTATCTTCCCCAAATACTTGATAGGCATTGCATAAACCTTTGAGCATAAGGGCATTCCAGCCTGTAAGTATTTTATCATCTAAGCCTGGTCTGACTCTCTTACTTCTGACTTGTGAAAGTTTTTCTTTCCACTTTTTTACATGTTCTGAGAGCGTATCAAGATCAATTTTTCGTGCCTGTACAAATACCTCATCACTTAATCTGCGGTGTAAGATGTTTACGCCTTCTTCCCAGTTACCTTCTTCTTTGACTTGATAATAGGCATTGAAAAGAATTCGCTCATTTTCATCTTTAAAGATTTGGTTAATTTCTTCGGCTGTCCAAGTGTAATATTTACCTTCTACCCCTTCACTATCTGCATCTAAGGCGGCGTAAAAGCCTCCTTCTTCGCTCATTAATTCATCAGCCACAAACTGTATGCTTTGATATACCACTTCTTTGTAGAGTGATTTTTTGCTGAGATTATAAGCATCCGAATACAAACTAATGAGTTGTGCATTGTCATAAAGCATTTTTTCAAAATGTGGTGCAAGCCACTCTGCATCCACCGAGTAGCGAGCAAAACCTCCCCCAATTTGGTCATAGATTCCTCCATAAGCCATCTCATCAAGGGTTTTTTCTAGATGAATCTGGGCTGATTTTGCATTTTGAGCATTCTCAGTTGTTTGGCTATAATGCAATAAAAACTGATAAATAGAAGGCATCGGAAACTTAGGGGCTTTTTGCATTCCTCCACGCTCAGCATCAAAACTTTGGGCTATTTCCAAGTACATTACATCCAAATTTTCAGTTTTGAATTCTGTGTTTTCAGGATTTAGACCATATTTTTTGAGTTCGCTGGCAGAGATTACTTTCTGAAATTGTGTAGCAGATTCAGCTAATTCGGAGCGATTTTGCTGAAAAATATCTGAAATTTTTTGCAAAAGACCTGTCCAGTTTTGAGCAGGAAAATAAGTGCCTGCATAAAAAGGCTTGGCATCAGGCATCAAAAAAGCATTGAGAGGCCAGCCACCACGCACTCCCATCGCTTGCACTGCATCCATATAGACAGCATCTACATCAGGGCGTTCTTCTCTATCTACTTTGATATTGACAAAATGCTCATTCATCACAGCCGCAATTTCTTCACTTTCAAAAGACTCTCTCTCCATCACATGACACCAATGACAGGCAGAATATCCAATGCTAACAATAATGGGTTTGTCTTCTGTAAGTGCTTTTTGAAGGGCTTCTTCCCCCCAAGGATACCACTCCACAGGATTGTAGGCATGTTGTAATAAATAAGGACTTGTACTGTCTATGAGTTTATTGGGTTTTTGGGAAGAAGAATGTGTTTGAGACATATTTTTTTGAATTAATTAAATTACCTATAAAGACACAGGCAATGGCTTAGAGTTTGTTTGGCACAAAAATAAGTCATTTTTAAATACTTTGACCTAGAAATTAAATTGCTAAAAATCTGAACTTAATTTAATCAAAATTATGTAACTTTGAATCAATTCTACAAGAAAAAAACGCAAATTATTGGTTCTCAAAAACTTATATATTTTAAATGTATCATCACTCTAATAAATAAAGCCTATGAAATTTATTGTTTCTTCTACTACCTTAGAAAAGCACCTTGCACTATTAAGTGGTGTAATCCCAAGCAACCCACAAGTGCCTATCTTAGAAAACTTTTTATTTGAGATAAAAGGTGGAAAACTTATCGTAAGAGCCTCAGATATGGCAATCACGATGACTACACAACTGAGTATAGAAACCACAGACGAAGGAAGTATAGCCGTGCCTGCACGTCAGCTTTTAGACACACTCAAAAGCCTTCCTGAGCAACCTCTTAGTATTCAGATAGATGTTGACAGCCAAAGTTTAGAGATTACTTCTTTTAATGGTCGCTATAAACTGGCAGGAGAAGATGCCGAAGATTTTCCTCGCAAACCTGAGCCTGATGGAGATACAGAAGTAAAAATGTCGTCAGAAGTACTTTCAGAAGCCATTGCCAATACGCTCTTTGCAGTGAGCAATGACGAACTTCGTCCTTCTATGACGGGAATGTATAGCAAAATAGATGCAAATGGCATTACCTTCGTAGCGACTGATGGCAACCGCCTTGTGAAATATCACCGCAGTGATGTAAGTTCAGAAGAAGCTAGTTCACTCATTATCCCTAAGAAAGCGTTAAGCCTTCTCAAAGTAAGTTTGCCTACTGACAATACCGAAATCACGGCTCAATTTAGTGGAAGACAAGCTTTTTTCACTTATAATAATATAGAGCTTTCTTGCAGATTGATAGATGAAAATTTCCCAGATTATGAGAATGCCATCCCAACTGACAATCCTAATGTCTTAGAAATCGGACGTAATGATTTGATGAGTACCTTGAAGCGTCTTTCTATTTATGCCAACAAAACCACCAATCAAATCCGCCTTAAACTAAGTGGTAGTCAATTACAAGTTTTTGCAGAAGATTTAGATTTTTCTAACGAAGCCAACGAAACACTTACCTGTAGTTATGAAGGAGAGGAAATGGAGATTGGTTTTAATGTGAAGTTTTTGATAGAAATGCTAGGCAACCTGAGTTCCAAAGAAATCAATTTTGCTTTCTCTAGCCCAAGCCGAGCAGGACTTATCAAACCTACAGAAAAAGCAGAAGAAGAAGAAATCCTAATGCTCATCATGCCTGTCATGTTAAGCTCTTATGCTTAATATTTTCTTTTGAGCAAAGTTTATTAAACCCCTTTCTGATGATATTAGGAAGGGGTTTTGTTTTATTAGGAATTGAGGATAAATTTGAATGTGTAGTCATAAATAAACATAAGATGATGCCACAGGCATCTCACGTTTATAGAAAAACAGTATATAACAAATGTATGACCCCGAAGGGGTCGCATAATATCATCATCATATTTGCTATAAACGTTGTATCCCTCTGGGATAAAAACTATCATAACATAAGATGATGCCAAAGGCATCTTACGTTTGTAGAAAGACTATAAACGTTACATCCCTTTGGGATAGAAAAAAGAAATTATCATAACAGAAAAAGATGCCAGAGGCATCTTACGTTTATAGAAATTAGCGAATAACAAATGTGTGACCCCGAAGGGGTCACACAATATCATCATCATATTTGCTATAAACGTTGTATCCCTCTGGGATAGAAAAAAGAAATCATTATAACAGAAAACGATGCCACAGACATCTCACGTTTATAGAAAGACAGTAAATAATAAACATACGACCCCGAAGGGGTCGTATAATAGCATCATCATATTTGCTATAAATGTTGTATCCCTCTGGGATAAAAAAATCATCATAACATAAGATGATGCTAGAAGCATCTTACATTTGTAGAAAGACTATAAACGTTGCATCCCTTTGGGATAGAAAAAAGAAATTATCATAACAGAAAAAGATGCCA
>JBBRUH010000316.1:0-6883 GCA_038248005.1 Cytophagales bacterium
GCGAATAACAAATGTGTGACCCCGAAGGGGTCACACAATATCATCATCATATTTGCTATAAACGTTGTATCCCTCTGGGATAGAAAAAAGAAATTATTATAACAGAAAACGATGCCACAGACATCTCACGTTTATAGAAAACCAAACCCCACACTACCCTTGCATCACCTCAGCAGGGTCAGTAATCGCTCCACGCCAAGCAGGCACGAGGGTAGCAGTAAGATAAGGAATAACAGAAAGAGAAAAAATAAGTCCAAGACTCTCTAAATCAAACACAGGACTAAGCTGATACTCAGGATAAAGCACTGACCAGCCTATCAAAAAGGGTCTAAGCAAAGGAGCTTGTGCCACAAAGACGTGAATGTAGGCTATCAAAATACCGATAGCGGTTGCATTGAGAGATACAAAACCACTTTCCCAGAATTTTAGCCAAAGTACGTCTGAGATTTCCCAGCCTGTGGCTTTTAAGACTCCTAGTTCATTTTTTTCTTCTCTACTCAATCCACCTGCTTTTTCCCAAGCCAAAATCAAGAAAGCAAATACTGAAAGAATCGTCCCATAGACGAAAATACCTCCTCGCCAGCCAAAAAGCGTTTGATAGGTAGCTTTTAACTGTGGGGCTGTTACGACACGTATGCCTGCAAAACGGCGATCTATCTTACGTCCTATATTATTGATTTCTAGGGGATTATGTATTTCTAGGGCTACATCTGTGCAGGTATTGGCATCAAGTCCTAGTAGTTTTTTGGCAGCAGGTGGGGCTAAGATTACTAAATCTGTGGTGAGTAAATCTGATTCATCTGCAAATGTACCTACTATATCATAGTCAATAATCTGTCCTTGGTCATTGAGCAAAGTAAGGCTCTCCCCTACTTCTAGGTTGCGGAGTTTCATAAGTCCTTGACCAACCAAAGCCATGTTCCCTTGTAATTTGCCTTTGTGTATGCTTCGTACCATAGACAAACCCGAAAGCAAGGAGTCAGAACCCATGACGGTCAATACAGCTCCTGTAGGAGTATCAAAATTATAACCCCAGACACGAGGGATAATTCTTTTAACTCCACGAATGCCTTTTAATGAATCCAAAAAAGCTACTGGCATAGGTTGTAATCTTCCTCCTGCTAGTTTTTGAACCCAGAGTTCGGGTAGGCTTTGGAGGCTTGCCTGTGTTTCTTGCTGTAGTGAAGCCGTAAAAAGAACAACCGAGGCATAAAAAGCCACTACGAGAGCATAGACCAAGATAAGACTGAGGTATTTTCGCCAGCGACGTGCCAATGAACGCAAAGCATATTCAGGGATTTTGAGCATATTGCAAAAATAAACAAGAGAATATAAATCTTATTGAAAAAAATATCTTTATTTCCCATAAATTAATTAGTTTTATTTTTTATGTTTGTTTTTAATTAAATCTAAAAACTTAAAGTTTAACAAATGAATTTAATGTCTCTAACCCAAATTATCAAATACGGAGTGTTTTTGATTGGATTTAGTCTGATTACAGCCTGTGGAGCTGACCCCAATGGTAAAAAAGAAGATACTGACACTACCACACAAAATGAAGTGGTACAAAGCTTAGAAAAAGTATTGACAGATATACCTAATCCTTCTGATATACCTTATCAGTTAAAGTCAACAGGTGCTGATTTTAGTGCTGAAATTCCTAACCCTTATACAAATGTAGAAAAATACCTTATCACTAACAACAAAGCGGCTCTTAATGTAGGCGTATATTCTACAGATGTGGGTTATGTATCAGTCTATGAGCAAGTTCAGAATGCCTTAGATTATATCAAAGCAGTAGAGCGTCTAGGAGATAAACTGGACATTACCAATGCTTTTGACCCTAAGATGCAAGAGCGTTTTAAAGGAAATATTTCTAAGGTAGATTCTTTGACTTCTATCATCAATGAAGCCCTTAGTAAATCAGATCAGTATCTTAAAGACAATGATAGAAATAGCATTGCTGCCTTGATTTTTACGGGTAGTTTTATAGAAGGATTATACATCTCTACACAAATCATTGCTACTTACCCAGAAGATTTGCTTCCTAAAGATGCTAAAGACCAAGTGCTTCTTGGCTTAGTTCGTATCATTACTCAGCAAGATAAACCACTTGAAGACCTTATCAAAGCTCTTAAAAGTCTTGAAGAAGAAGAAGAAATCAAAGGATATATCAGTGATTTAGAGGCTCTTTCGGCTATTTACAAAGAACTTAATATCCAAGAGAAAATTGAAAAAAATCAAGGTCAGTTAATCTTAAATGATGAAACTATCAAAGGTATCACTGCTAAAGTGAAAGAAATCCGTACTAAGATAGTAAGTTAGTAAAAGCTTATAATTGTCTGTAAAACCATAGGCTACAGAATAACGTTTTAAAATAAGTCCTTCATAGAAAGCACTGATAAAATATCTCGGTGCTTTCTTATTTTATTATTAAAGAAAATCGTAAGAGTAAAATCTCTAAAAGAATTAAACAGATTAAATACCAAGATATTAAGTTAATATGCTCTCAATCTCCTATCAACTCAATAACTAGTCTCTATGTAGTTTAATCACTTTATTTAATTTGACTTAAATTTTTAAAGGATAATTTGTAATTTTACTTTTTCTAAACAGCCTGTGTATTCTGAAAAAACTTAAAACATGAGTGAGCCAGTTCTTAAATCCATTATCCAGCTACTTGCCATCTCGGCAACTATCGATGGAATATTGAGCGATTCGGAGCGTAAAGTAGTCCATGATTTTATATTTGAAAATGTAAATGATGATGCTGCTCGAACGTATATTGGTTTATTTAATGAATATTCTGAAATAGCACAAGCGGGTAATGTAGAGGCCGTCAATATCTGCAACCGCATCAATATCGAACTGAATCAAAAACAAAAGATTATCGTACTTTTTCACTTACTAGAACTGATAAGTGTAGATGGTTGTGTGGGTGAGGATGAAGGGCATTTTGTAGATAATGTCGCAGAAGCTTTCAATATTGACATTCACGAGTACAATATTATGAAAGCCTTTGTGCTAGATGATGAGGCACTTAGACTTGGCTTGAGTAACATACTAGTCATCAGCAATGAAAAATTTGATAGCAAAGTAAAGCATATTCATAAATCTAAATTTTCAGCTACGATTGGCATTTTACGTATTCCTAGTGTAGAGATGTACATGCTCAAATATTTTAGTGGAGATAGCAACACATTTTTAAATGGTCTTTTACTCAAAGATAGACATATTTATACCCTCTCCAATGGATCAGCAATCCGCAATGAGATGATTAGTCCTACCTACTATAGTGATATAGTGAGTAGGTTTTTGCAAGGAGACAATCAAACAAAGATTAGTTTTCAGGCAAAACACGTCTATTACACCTTCACTGGTGGTAAAATAGGACTAAGAGATGTTAACCTTGCCGAAGAGTCTGGTGCATTGGTAGGGATTATGGGGGCAAGTGGCTCTGGCAAATCTACCTTACTAAGTGTGCTCAATAGCAATGCCATTCCTATTGGAGGGCAGGTAACTATCAATGGAATAGACATCCATGATGAGGTAGAAAAAGAAAAAATCAAAGGGGTAATTGGCTATGTGCCACAAGATGATTTATTGATTGAAGAACTGAATGTCTATCAGAATATGTATTATGCTGCCAAACTTTGCTTTGGAGAATACAATGATGATGAAATCAAAAAACTAGTCAATAAAACACTCCAAAGCCTTGGATTATCCGAAATAGCTAATCTCAAAGTGGGCAATGCTCTCCAGAAAACCATTAGTGGTGGACAAAGAAAACGCCTAAATATTGGCTTAGAGCTTTTGCGTGAGCCCGCAGTGATGTTTGTGGATGAGCCTACTTCTGGACTTTCTTCTAATGATTCAGAAAATATCTTGGATTTGCTTAAAGAACTTTCTCTCAAAGGCAAATTAATTTTTGTGGTCATTCACCAACCTTCCTCAGATATTTTCAAGATGTTTGACCGCTTAGTGATTCTTGATGTAGGAGGCTATCAGATTTATTATGGCAATCCTATCGAGGCAGTTATTTATTTTAAAAGTATTGCCAATCTCATTAACAGCGATCAGGGGGTTTGTCCCAATTGCGGAACAGTCAGCCCAGAACAGATATTTAACATCATAGAGGCAAAAGTAGTGGATGAATATGGACGATATACAGACCAACGCAAGACTTCCCCTGTCCTTTGGCGAAAATTTTATGAAGAAAAAGTTAAAGAACAAAAGGTAAAAAGCAGAACTGAAATCCCAGAAAGCACCCTTAGTATTCCCCGAAGACGCAAACAATGGAGGATTTTTGCACAAAGAGATATGCTAGCAAAGCTGAGCAACAGCCAATATATGATTATTAGCCTCTTAGAAGCACCTGCTTTGGCATTTCTTCTTTCTTATATTGTGCGTTATTATCATTATGACCAAGCCCAGACCAGCAGCCAATATGTCTTTGCTGACAACATGAATATCCCAGCATATATCTTTATGAGCATTATTGTAGCTTTGTTTGTAGGGCTAACAGTCAGTGCCGAAGAAATCATCAAAGATGCGAAAATACTTAAACGAGAAGCTTTTTTACATTTAAGTAGGAGTAGTTACTTGCTTTCTAAGATTGCTATTTTGTTTGCCTTTTCAGCTTTTCAGACCTTGACTTTTGTATTGATAGGTAACTGGGTTTTGGAGATTCAGAGCTTAAATTTTAATTATTGGATGGTCTTGTTCTCTTCGGCTTGCTTTGCCAATATGCTTGGGCTAAATATTTCTTCTACTTTCAATTCAGTCATTACAGTCTATATCTTAATTCCGATTTTGCTGATTCCTCAGTTGATTTTGGGTGGAATCGTAGTCAAGTTTGATGACATCAACCCTCAACTAGCCTCTGAGAATAAAGTACCAGTGATTAGTGAAATAATGACCACTCGCTGGGCTTTTGAAGCAATTATGGTGAGTCAGTTTAAAGACAATCCTTATCAACAACCTCTTTATCAATATGATAAGAACATGGCTTTGGCTGAGTACAAAAAGACTTTTTATATTCCTAAATTAGAATCAAAAGTAGCTTTTTGCATGACTCATTACAATAGTAAAACTGATAGCGTACAGCAAAAAACCAAAAATCACCTTGCTCTAATCAAATACGAAATCACTCGTGAACAAAAAATCACCTCTGATATTAAATTTAAACAAATCAAAAATCTATCTCCAGAGAAATTTAATCCAGAGATAGCAGAAGAATTACGTGCCTATCTCTCCAAAATCAAAAATCATTATAAACGTCAATATAATATAGCCAGTATTGCCAAAGACCGTTACATTCGCTCTATCACTAAGACACCTCAACAAAGAGATGAATTTATTGCCAAGATGAAACATCATCATAACCAGACTGTGGCGAGTCTTGTAGAAAACAAGAATGAACTAAACCGAATTGTAGAGATTAATGGTAAATTAATTCAAAAGATTTACCCTATCTATACTGACCCTATCGTAGATGAAAACTCTTTCCTTAATTTCAGAACACATTTCTTTGCCCCTCGCAAGCTGATGTTTGGGCGATATTTTGATACTTTATGGTTTAATGTAGCGGTTATCTGGTGTACTACTCTCCTACTCTATATTACACTATATTACAGAGTATTTAGAGAGTCTTTTAAAGTAATCACAATGGTATTTGTAAGCCGTCAGAAACGAGGGGCATAAGTAAGTGATTGGTTATTAAGTCATTATTAAATTTATCTTCCACTAAATAGACCTTTAAGCACTTTATTCCCCTTCGGGGGTTAGGGGCTGTTTTGTTAATAAATCATGAAAATACTACATACTGCCGATTGGCATCTTGGAAAATCTTTTAATAGCTACCAGCTTTTAGCCGAGCAAAAACAAGCACTCTTACAGCTTTTAGAAATCATCAAAACACAAAAGCCTGAGGTAGTATTGCTTTCTGGAGATATTTATGACCGTTCTGTGCCACCTGCAGATGCTGTCAAATTATTTGATAACATCATTAGTGAGATTATCTTAGAACTCAAAACGCCTGTGATAGCCATTGCAGGAAACCACGACAGTCCCGAACGCATAGGTTTTGGTTCAGGATTATTACAAAGGCAAGGTTTACACATCACAGGGAGTTTATCGTTGCCAATTAAGCCTGTGATTTTGTCAGATGATTTTGGAGAGATTTATTTTTATCCTATCCCTTATACAGAACCCGAAACTCTGCGCTATCTTACTCAAAACAATGAAATCAAAAGCCATGCTGATGTATTTGATTGGATTCTGAATCATATCAAAGTCATACACCCTGAGGGCAAACGCTCTATTCTGATAGGACACGCTTTCGTGGCAGAAGCTGAGGGAGAAGATTCAGACTCTGAGCGTACACTCTTGGTAGGGGGTGCGGCGTATGTTCCTTCGCAAATTTTTGAGTTTTTTAATTATACAGCTTTAGGACACTTGCACAAGCCTTTAAGCTTTTTAGATGGTAAAGTAAAATATTCAGGCTCTTTGATGAAATATTCTTTTTCTGAAGCAGCGTATGATAAGTCCGTTATTATGCTAGAAATAACTCAAAATGGGAACTTTACGCATGAACGAATCAAGATAATTCCTCAAAAAGAAGTCAGACGAGTTAAAGGTGAAATCATCCAAAAAGAATTTATATTAAAAGATGATTCTACGCCTCAAAAAGAGGATTTTTTAGAAGTTTCTCTCCTAAACACAGAAATAGTCGCAAATGCGATGCAAATAGTCCAAAGAGCTTACCCCAATACCATGGTACTCAAATGGCCAGAATTACCCAAAATAATGAATACATCTAGGCTGACTACAGAGCAGGTAGTTTCTATGAGTGAAATAGAGTTGTTTGAAGATTTTTATAAAA
>JBBRUH010000317.1:0-6881 GCA_038248005.1 Cytophagales bacterium
CTACAATACCCCCCCCCAGTAAGCTAAAAAGCATGCAAGCCAAAAAATAAGCCTACTTCTTTCTTCTGTGCTTGGCTTATCTGAATTGCGATACACAGGAATAAAAGATTAAGTAATTGCTTTTTTTTCATAGGATTAACGGCTTAACTCAATAATAGCATTGTTAGAAGCTAATCTGACATAATTATTGGTGATTGCTTCTACATTGTATGTGTTATCCCCAATAACGAGAGGATCACCGCCCTCACTTTCTATAAAATCAAGAATAGAAAGTTGGCTATCTTTTTTTCTACCCATAGGATAATAAGTAGTGCTACGGGTATTATTTATTTCATCTTTTAGTTGATAATAACAGGCTATGTTAGTATTATTGAATTGTGGGATAGATAACTCATCTGTAAATCTAATCGTACCTACATCTGTTTTTACACTATTAGGAGGATTGAGATAAGTATAAGTGATTTTGTCTATGTTCCACTCTCCTCTGATTTTATCTTCAAAGCGAGTCTGCCAGTGTTCTTGTCCGCAACCATACAAAAAAAACAACAAACATAATATTAAGAAAAAACTTATCTTAGGCATGATGATAAAGGTTTAAATTTGGTCAATTATAAATAAAAACTCTTTTAAATTTAGAGGACAACCTTGAGGTTATCCTCTAAAAAATATTATTATTTTATTTTTGAAACGGAAGTGTGAAGTCTGTATATTGTCCTACATATATTCTCCACCCATTTCTAAGTCCACCTCTTGGTCCTGGACTTGGTATATCAAATGTTTCAAAATAGGCACATCTTGGTTCATCTTGATTGTATTGTACTTGATTATTTGATGAAAAATCAAATTTCATCTTAAATTCTAAGTTTATTGTATCTATTTTGATAGAAGCAGTGCCTTCAAGATATTTAGGTTCTGTTTTATCTTGTTCATAGCAACCAAGTATGTGTTGAGTTTCTTCAGGTTTCCAGTTTCTATAATATGAATAGTAGAAAGTAATCCAATTCTTTTTTCTTATATCCTTTCTTTTTATTTTTGGCAGTGCAATTGTTGCAAAACCTGTTAATGGACTTGCATTAACGGCTGGAAGATAGGCACTTCCTCTTGCAAATACAATTTCAGCACCACCACTATTGTTTGTTCCAAAAAATGGATCTAATTGTTCTACTACACGTACTTCTCCAACAAATATTTGATATAGTCGATTTGGGTCTTGTACTTGTGAACAAGGTATTCCCTTAGTACTGCCTATTGGAGGCTTAACTGTTCCCCCTTTTATAATTCCTCCATCTAAGTCTTTACCACCTTTGGAGTTACGTTTTAGAATCCAAACTAAGTTACGCTCGGCATAATCATCATTGACCGTTACTTGAGTGTAGCCAGTAATCTGTCCAGAAGAGTTTAGATTAGGGCGATAGCCAATCGTAGCATCCAGTTCCTCAACGGTATTCCAAACTAGAGTAGGTAATTGATTATTCCTCCAGTTTTCAGAGTAAGGCACATAGATAGAAACTTTGTCATAGGCAAGGAAATACTTCAATTGAGTAGAACTTACAGAAAGAAATTGAGATGCATTGGGATACATTTTTTGACTAAATACGGTGTTGAAACGACTTGGAAATTGCATTGAACTAGCTTTATTGCTAAATATAGTGCTAGTTTGTGGCTCTAATAAATCTGCCATAAGAATATTTTCATCTTCATATGTCAATGAATTTACTCCTTCCATCACTTCTTGGAGAATGCTAGGATTTTTAACCATCTCAGCTAACATAAAAGTAGCTTGCTTGAGCCTGTCTTGGCTTTGCTCATCAGTAAGTGTTACGAGTCCTGATTTTTGAAAATTGCTTTCATCAGGTTTTGGTTCTTCTTTTGTTTGATTACAAGTTACCATCAGTAAACTCAAAAATACTCCCCACAGACTGGTTTTGATTCTTAGAAAAGTGTTTGGTAGTGTTTGGTAGTGTTTGGTAGTGTTTCATTAGGTTAAAAATTATAGTTAAATTAATATATATGTAAATATAATGTTATTTTTCAAAAATCAAATTTTTTTTGAGAATATTTTTCTTTGGTATTAAAAATAAATGCAATAGATTGATTTACAGATATTTTATCTGAGCAATATTTTATTCTAAGAATAACCTATATTCCTTATAATAATAGGACGCAGGTTTTTGAAAAAGTAACTACTTATTTGAGTGTTTTTTCAGCCAGAACATTAGCTTTATCCAAATAGAAAAAAGCACCCTTGATAGTTTTTAAGAAGCTATCAAGGGTGTTTTCAAAACTGAAATTGTTCTACACTTTATCGCAAAGTAACTACAGTAATTCCTGCGCCTCCTTGCTCCACATGTTCATCAGCTAGAGAAGCTACTTCTTTGTATTGGCGTAGCTCTTCCCGCAATAGTTTGCGTAAGATTCCATCTCCTTTTCCGTGTACAATGCGTAGTTGTTGTTGTCCTAGTAGCAAGGCATCATCCATAAACTCTTGCAAAGAAATCAAGGCTTCATCCCCTCTCTGTCCACGCACATCTAGATTGGTGCTAAAGTTTGCCATTTTATCATTAAAATTTACTCCTTTGAGAGAAGATTTCACTTTCTTTTCGGCACGTTTAGAATGATTGATTTTTTCTAATCGGTTGAGTTTGATGGTAGATTTCAAATCTCCCATCATAATCTCAGCATCTTTGCCTCTCATATTGATTACCTCACCGATGGCTACTTGTCCTTTGACACGTACTCTATCACCTACTTGTATCTCTCCACCGATGACCTCTATATTTTCTTCGCTTTCGCCTTCTAGTACTACTCTATCAGGGATTGGCTCAGGCTTAATTTTTTCTTTAAATTGCTCCAAATCCTGCCTTACTTGTTGAGTAACTTTTTTCTCAGCTTTGTTTTCTTTGATCTCACGGATGGTCTGCTCTATCTTCTGATTGGTATCTTTGATAAGCTGTTCTGCCTCTTTTTTGGCTTGATTGACGATGTTTTTCTTTTCGTTGTCTAAGTAATCACGCAGTTTTTGATATTCGTCGGTTACTTGTCCAAGCTTTTCATCTTTGAGTTTAAGAGCTTTATTTTGTGTCTCAAAGTGCTTTTTCTCTATCTCTAGTTCACGAAGCATTTGATCAAAATTCACTTGCTTATCACCTGCATATTCTTTTGCTTTGAGGATTACATTTTCAGGCAATCCTATTTTGTGAGCTATCTCAAAAGCAAAAGAACTACCTGGTTTGCCTATCTCTAATTGGTAGAGTGGTTCTAAGTTCTTAGAATCAAACTGCATTGCACCATTGGCAAGTCCTTGCTGTTTATCAGCAAATAACTTTAAGTTACGATAGTGAGTTGTGATTACTCCGTAGGCTTTTTTGCTGGCTAATTCTTCTAAAATGGCTTCTGCAATAGCTCCACCTATAGCAGGCTCTGTTCCTGTTCCAAATTCATCTATCAAAAACAAAGAGGTCTTATCAGATAAATTTAAGAAGAATTTCATATTCGTAAGGTGAGAACTGTAGGTACTCAAATCGTTTTCAAGCGATTGTTCATCCCCTATATCCACAAAAATATCTTTAAACAAGCCGATGCTAGACTCTTCACGCATAGGCACGAGCAATCCACACTGAAACATATACTGAAGCAGTCCTACGGTTTTGAGCGTAACGGACTTTCCACCAGCATTAGGTCCAGAGATGAGCAGTATTCTTTGCTCATGGTTTAGCTCCATATTAAGAGGAACTACTTGTTTGCCTTGTGCTTTGAAAGTCAAAAACAAGAGTGGGTGTCTAGCTTGATGCCATTCTACCAAGGTGCGGTTTAAGAAACGAGGGCGTACAGAATCAGTCTTGAGAGCAAATTTTGCTTTGGCACGAATGAAGTCCATTTGCCCTAAATAGCGATAGGCATATCGCAAATTAGCCACTTCGGGTCTAATCTTAGTAGTCAAATCTGTCAGGATTCTAAGCATCTCACGACGCTCTTGGTACTGCAAATCACGGATATTGTTATTCAGTTCTATGATTTCAGAAGGCTCTAAATAGACTGTCTGTCCTGTGGCTGATTCATCATGCACTACGCCTTTGATTTGTCGCTTGTATTCGGCAAAAACAGGCAAGACCAATCGTCCTTCTCTTACTGTAGGGTTGGTATCTTCTTGGGTATGCCCATTAGATTTGGCAAGCTTGAGAAAGTGTTCCATTCGCTTACGCAAATAGGTTTGATCATCTATAATTTGCCCTCTGATGCGGCGTAGTTCAAAAGAAGCATTGTCTCTGATATTGCCTCGCTCATCTATAATTAATTCTATCTGTGAGACGATTTTCTCATCAAACATAATGGCATCACTCAAAGATTTTAGCTGTGGATAGCTGTCTAAGGGTTGTTTCTTAAAAAATCTTAGGCAAGATTTAATCGTACCTAGAGAAAGTTTAAGGTCATAAAACTCAGCTTCGGTCAAAAAAGCTCCTTCTATGATAGCCCTAGAAAGAGAAGAGCTTACATCAAGGTAATGTTTATTAGGAAAAGTTTCGTTTTCTGCTTGGGTTTGCAAAATTTTACAAAACTCATTGGTTTGCTGTGTGAGAGTGTCTATTTCTTGAAAATCAATCGAGAAGGCAAGGTTATCTACCCAACCTTGTCCTAATGAACTAATACATTCTTCTTTTAGTAATTGTCTAATTCGGTCAAAACCTAATTTTTCTTCCAAGTTTTGGGGGTATATCATTCTGTGAGTTTTATGGTTTTTGGCTAATTTCTTAGCAAGTTTTTTTTAAGATGCAAAGATACAAAAAGGTGCTTTCTTTAGGAATAAGAAATGTAATTAAGTAAGAGATGAGTTATAAGTTATGAGGCATGGGTTTGTAACAAATTGGTAATGAGACTTTTAAATAAACTAAATTGAACAATTATTTCAATATGATTTCTAGAATAACTGAAAGACTAAGTGATTGTTTCATTGGGAGATTGAGTTCGTTCTCTTTTAATAATTTAACATCTTTCATTCTGTAATTTCTTCTTCTAAAAACCACATTCTAGCATCTTCTAAGGTTTTAAAAAATGTTTGGCGATAAGGTAGAGTCTTGTTTTGAGCATCACGGGAGATTTGCTGGATGCCTAAACTTGCAAAAAACTCTTCGGGTAATATAATCCCTATTTTCTTGATGCCTATTTCTTTCCAGATTGGGACGATATTTTCAACAATCCAATCTTGTGTATCAGGTGTATTGATAAACTTAAACTCTCTAAAATCAGAAATTATGAATTTGATTTGATGTTTTTTCATAGCCAATGTAGCACGCATGATTTCACGTCTATGTGTAGCATCTTGTAGCGATTCGGTGGTAGAGAGCATCGTATAAAGCAACTCTTGTTGACTCAAATTAAACCAGAGTTTCTTGTATTTACTAGAATAGATAAGTGTAGATTGATTCATTCTTTAAAATATAATAGTTTAGTATCAAGTCAGAGAGTATATGGTTTCTCTTAAATAAAAATAAAAAATGTATAGATATTTTCGTAATAAGATGGTTAATAGCAAAAAAATAGATAATCTTTGAAGCTTCATTGACTTTCTAAAATCTTACATCTGCCAAATAACATATAGAAATGTTAAACTCAAATGTTTTAGATTGTTATATCCTCTCATCTATTATTTTTGCATAAAAAGGCATAATGGATTTTAAGAAATTATTTTACCTCTCTCAAATCTTCTTTTTAGTATGTTTTTCTTGTTCTTCTCTTTCTGCACAAGAATACAGAATAGAGACAAAGAATGTACAGCAACTTTATCAATTTTTGGGATGGAAACCTAATCAAAAACCTCTTATCAGTGCTCACAGAGGAGGGCCAGTAAATAACTTTCCAGAAAATTGTATTGCTACTTTCGCACATACCCTCAGCATCAGCCCTGCATTGATAGAGTGTGATATAATGATGACAAAGGATAGCATAGCCGTGATGATGCATGATAAAACTCTAGACCGCACCAGCAACGGAAAGGGCAAAATAACGGAGTATATTTGGGCTAGTTTAGATACACTTAAGTTAAAGAATAATCAAGGGAAAATTACGGAGTACGAAATCCCAACCTTAGAGGAAGTACTTCAATGGGCAAAAGGACGAACTATCTTAAAACTAGATGTAAAAAAGAATTTCCCCGCATCTAAACTGGTCTCACTTATCAGAAAACACCAAGTGGAAGCCTCTGTAGTGATTATTACTTACAATAATGAGGATGCACTTTTATATCATCAGCTTGCTCCAGACTTAATGCTCTCTATCTCCCCCAGAAATATAGAGGAGGTCAAGGAGTTATTTGATGCTGGAATAAAACCTCAAAAATTAATTGCTTTTGTGGGAGTAGATAGCTGTGATATAGAGTTGGTTAATTTTTTACATCAGAAAGGTATTTCTTGTATTTTAGGTACAATGCGTCAAATAGATGCTGAGGCTTTATCATCGGGATATAAAGCATACATTCCTTTTCTGACTGAGCAGAAAATAGATGTATTGGCTACTGACCAACCAAAACTGGCAGAAGAGGCAATTCAAAGTATGGAAAATACTGATAATAAAAGAAAGAAATACATTAAATATCAATGATTTTTGTAAAAAGAGCTTATCCTATACAAAATAAGCTTGTTTTCACTACTTAAAAATTTTCATCCATTTGCTCACGCACTTCTTTGATTTTATCATTGATCTTATTGAGTTGAGTATTGAGCGAATCAATCACAGGAGTAGGCTCTAGATCTATTACTTTTACTTTTTTAAGTTTGGTCGTAAATTTAGCTGCATTCACATCTTCACGTACCCTAAAAGTAATTGATTTTCCAGCACCAAGTGGTTCTAAGCCTTGTTCTTTGGTTTTTAGTTCTTTATTAGAATCA
>JBBRUH010000318.1:0-6874 GCA_038248005.1 Cytophagales bacterium
CTACAAAAACCTGTAAGGTTTTATCTCTACATAGTCAGTTATCAATACCTTAAACCTCACGGGTTTGACATTTTAAGCAATTCATTGAGGTCTGACCGTTGGTCTGACTCATTTTTTCTTGATTTTTTTATATAAAGGACATTTGGTAAAAATCTTTATAGCCAAATTATTTTTATAAAAATGAGAATTGCTTAATCCAAACTAGTTTTAACCAACTACTTAGTCTGTAAGAATCTGATAGCGAGAATTTTACTCAAATTAAATGAGTACTTTATCTTAAAAGCTTTACTAGCTTTAAGCTCTAAATATTTTATTTTGATTTATAAAAGACATTTACTACATTTGCACTGCGAATTGGCAATCTCTGCTCCTGCTAACTCCCCCAGATTAGAAATAAAGCAAGGGTAAGTAGTCGAGCGATTTGTGCTGGTTCGCATTTTTTGTTTTATGCCCATCTCTTTATCTTTCCTTCACTTAGTTTTTGATAATATCCTTATCTTTGCCGATAATTTAGTTTTCAATATTTTTTACAATATTATTTTATTAGAGATATGAAGTTTTTTATTGATACAGCCGATTTAGAAGAAATCAAAGAAGCCAATGATTTTGGTGTACTAGATGGTGTTACTACCAATCCTTCTTTGATGGCAAAGTCAGGAATTAGTGGCAAAGATAACATTATGAAGCACTACCACACTATCTGCGAAATGGTAGATGGTGATGTGAGTGCAGAAGTAATTGCAACTGATTTTGAGGGAATGGTCAGAGAAGGTGAAGAACTTGCTGAGATTCACCCCAATATCATAGTGAAAATCCCTATGATTAAAGATGGTGTGAAAGCCCTCAAATATTTTTCAGAACAAGGCATTAAGACCAACTGTACTCTGGTTTTCTCGGCTGGTCAAGCTCTTTTGGCTGCCAAAGCAGGGGCTACTTATGTGTCTCCTTTTATAGGCAGATTAGATGATGTAGGCACTGACGGGCTACAGCTCATAGGGCAGATTATCCAAATCTATCAAAATTATGAACTTAAAACCGAAGTTTTAGCAGCCTCTGTACGCCATACAATGCACTTAATTCATTGTGCAGAGATGGGTGCTGATGTGGTTACATGTCCTTTGAATGTAATTATGGACTTGCTCAAACATCCTCTTACTGATATAGGTTTAGAGAAGTTTTTGAGTGATTTCAAGAAAAGTAACTCATGAAATTAGCTTTCAAATTCTCTGGTAATATTTCTCAGCATTATCAGAGAATTAAACATTTGAATATTCACTTTTATTCATTGACCATTGAAATATTACTCATTCATCATCATCATCCATTATTTATGTATATCATCAAAGTAAAAGGCAAAGCAAAGATTCCAGATTATATTCAGCTAAGAGATGATAGTTTTGTGTTGGTTGCTTATTTTCGAGCTGACCGCCCACTCAAGAAACTAGAAAAATATGGCTTAGCAGGTAAGGAAGATGAGCTCAAAACGCTGATAGAAGGCTTGCCATTTGGAAAATTACAAAAATTAGACATTTAACTATTTACTCCTTACGAAATGTTACTCAACTCAGAATACATCATTCGTATTCAACAAGCACACATTTATCAGCAACAAAAACCTATTCTCAAAGATGTAAACTTTGAGGTCAAAAAAGGCGAATTTGTCTATCTCATTGGCAGAACGGGTAGTGGAAAATCTTCTTTGCTAAAGACTCTTTATGCTGATTTGCCTTTGCGTGAAGGACAAGTAGAGGTAGCTGGATATTCTTTGCACAAAATCAATAAAGAAGAAGTGCCTTTTTTGAGGAGAAAAATTGGGATTATTTTCCAAGATTTTCAGCTTTTTTATGATAGAACAGTTGGTGAGAACTTATCTTTTGTGATGCGTGCTACTGGATGGACTGACCGCCATAAAATGAAAAATAGAATCGCCGAAGTGCTTATGCAAGTAGGACTAAGTGGTGTAAGTATTAAAATGCCTCATCAACTTTCAGGAGGTGAACAGCAACGATTAGTAATTGCAAGAGCTTTGATTAATGAACCTTGGGTATTGTTTGCAGATGAACCTACAGGCAATCTAGACCCTGAAGTCTCAGAAGAGATTTTAGAGCTTTTTTTAAAAATTAACCGTTATGGTACTGCAGTCTTTATGGCAACTCATGATAAACATCTTTTAGAAAAATATCCTGCCCGCACCTTAGTATGTCAGCACGAGCAGGTAATTGCTCAAAATATATTTATGGGCTAAAAAGCTTTTTCTTTTTTAAAATTTAGTAATAGTTTCAAAATAAAGTACTCCTCTATTTTGATTAAAACACTTGCTATCAAACCCTTATAAACTAATAACTCATCACTCACTTAATAATACCTAACCGTTCTATTTGTAGTACCTATTTATTGAATTCAAGAAAATTAAAATAAGGTTATCTCATTTTATGAATATTCTATCTTTTCCTCATAAAACTTGCAGAAGATTTTGAACACTTTTATTTGTTGACACTACTTTTTAGGCGAATCACCGTTATAAATTGTTTAATTTTGATTTGTATTAATTTATCTAAATTTGCTAATAATACACTAGTGTTACATTTTGGTAATTTTGTCGGAAAATACACCACCTCGCAAGGTGTCACACCTGCGAAGATTTTGGTGTCGCACCAAAATCTTATCTAACTATTTAACTAAAACAGTACACTAAAATCGTCAACCTGAAATATCCAATTTATAATTTTATGAATAATAAAGTAGTCATCATTACGGGAGCATCTTCAGGAATAGGAAAAGCTTTGGCCTTTGAGTTTGGGAAAGCAGGTGCTAAAATCGTAATTACAGGACGCAACACTCAAAAACTAGAAGAAACTGCACAAGAGCTTCAATCTCAAAATATTGATACACTAGCCATTATTGCTGATGTAAGCAAAGAAGCTGATAATCAACGCATGATAGCTGAAACTTTAGCAAAATATGGGCAAATAGATATTCTTATCAATAATGCTGGAATGTCCATGCGAGCTTTATTCGAAGAAGTAGATTTAAGTGTAATACGTCAACTCATGGATATCAATTTTTTTGGGACTGTCTATGCTACTAAGTATGCACTGCCTCATATTCTAAAATCTCAAGGCTCCATAGTAGCTATTTCTTCCATAGCGGGTTATAGAGGCTTGCCTGCCCGTACAGGATACTCTGCCTCTAAATTTGCAATGCATGGCTTTATAGAGTCTTTGAGAACCGAACTCATCAAGAAGAACGTACATGTGTTACTTGCCTGCCCAGGGTTTACCCAATCTAATATTCGAAGTGCTGCTTTGACAGAGGATGGCTCTCAACAAAGTGAGACACCAAGAGATGAAGAGAAGATGATGAGTTCCGAAGAAGTAGCAAAACATATTCTCAAAGCTGTCATCCACAAGAAACGTGATTTGGTGCTTACTACTCAAGGTAAACTTACTGTGTTTTTTAATAAATGGCTACCCAAATGGATGGATAAAAAAGTCTATGATGTGATGGCAAAAGAAGAAAATTCACCTTTCAAGTAAAAGATAAGTTATTGGTTATTAAAGTTTATTGCGATGTTTTTATATTGATAAATATCGTTCAAGCAAAGACGATTGAACGAGATATTTGCTGGTGAACGCATCTTTACTTGCACCTCTGCAAATGAAATCGTAATAACATCTATTGTTTTATAAGAAAATGATAATAAGGAGAAATTTCTTTTCAAGCAGCAACGAGTTTTTGAATGTTTAAAACGACTTTAACTTGGCAGATAGTTGATTTTCTTTTTTCTAAAAACACGACTTTTGCTAGAATAAAGGAAATTTCTCAATCTTTTAGCTCTATAGCCAAAGTTTTAAATCTAGACTAGTTATGGAAACAGGTAAGTGATTAATTTGAAGTTGGAATTAAATGAATTACATAGAGTATCTCTGATAGACCATTGACAAGGTAAAACTGGTTTTTTTAGGATGTAATAATTTATCACACATCAGTAAAAAACTAATCCTGAGTTCAGGTGTGATTAAGTCTGTCAGAAAATAAACCAGGTGATATTTTAGAGACATCACCTGGTTTGGGTATCATCTTTTAGATAAATAGAAATTAATGCGTGGCATCACCAGCCCCTCTTGGGAATCTGATACTTTCTACCATATCTTGCACTTCTTGTGGTGGTGGCGGAGTAACTGAAGATACCACATAAGATATAATGAAGTTAAGGATCATTCCTATTGTACCTATGCCTTCGGGAGATATGCCGAATAGAAACTTATCATTGGCAATTGCTTCCTTTGGAAACCCAAATAAAACGTCTCCAAACTTAAAGTAAATGATATAAGCCAAGGTAAATACTAGCCCTACTATCATCCCTGCTACAGCTCCTTGCATATTCATACGCTTAGAGAAAATACCCATAATAATCACAGGAAAGAAAGAAGAAGCTGCCAAACCAAAGGCAAAGGCAACTACGGATGCCACAAAACCTGGGGGATAGATACCAAAGTAACCGGCCAGCACAATGGCAAATGCTGCCGAGATACGTGCTGCCAATAACTCCGATTTCTCACTCATATCAGGCATGAGATTCATTTTTAATAAATCATGCGATACCGAAGAGGAAATCACCAATAACAACCCTGCTGCCGTAGAAAGTGCCGCTGCCAAGCCACCTGCTGCTACCAGTGCTATTACCCAATTAGGAAGCCCTGCTATTTCAGGATTTGCCAATACCATAATGTCATTATCTACATATATTTCATTGGGGTCAGTCGTAGGTTTGGTAGTTACTTCTCTTTGTCCTTCTGAGCCTGTACCTGTGCCAAATGCCACAGCACCTTCTAATGCCTTGCCAGCAGCATACTGTATTTTGCCATCTCCATTCTTATCTACCCAAGCGATGAGTCCAGCTTTTTCCCAAGATTTTACCCATTGAGGAGAATCTTTATAAGAAATGCCTTCTTTGCCTCCTACTGCATTGATAAGGTTATATTTCCCGAATACTGCCAAGGCAGGGGCTGTGGTATAAAGAATGGCAATGAACACAAGGGCATACCCTGCTGAAATACGGGCATCTTTTACCTTAGCTACTGTAAAGAAACGCACAATCACGTGGGGCAGACCTGCAGTACCTACCATCAAAGCTGCTGTAATACAGAAAATATCAATCATTGATTTCTTGCCTTCTGTGTAGGCTGCCAGACCAAGTTCGGCACTGAGTCCATCTACTTTATCTAAGAGATAAGTACCGTCTGCCAAGCTCCCTCCCATGCCTAATTGTGGAATAGGATTACCTGTAAGATTAATAGAAATGAAGATAGCAGGCACCATATAAGCAAAAATCAAGACACAATACTGTGCTACTTGGGTATAAGTAATCCCTTTCATCCCTCCCAATACTGCATAGAAGAATACAATACACATCCCGATAATCACCCCTGTATTAATATCAACTTCTAAAAAACGAGAAAATACAATCCCTACGCCACGCATCTGACCTGCTACATAAGTAAAAGAAACAAACAAAGCACAAATCACTGCCACTACTCGGGCAGTCTGGGAATAGTATCGCTCTCCCACAAAATCAGGCACTGTAAATTTACCAAACTTACGAAGGTAGGGAGCTAAAAGCAAGGCAAGCAATACGTAGCCTCCCGTCCAGCCCATCAGATAAACCGAACCATCATAGCCTGCAAAAGAGATAATCCCTGCCATAGAGATAAAAGAAGCTGCCGACATCCAGTCTGCTGCTGTAGCCATTCCATTGGCTAGGGGAGAAACACCTCCGCCTGCCACATAAAACTCTTTAGTAGAGCCAGCACGAGACCAGATGGCTATGCCGATATATAGGGTAAAAGAAAGTCCTACTAAAATATATGTCCAAAGTAAAATACTCATATTATTTTTTATTTAAGGGTTTTATTATTTTTTATGCTATTTTTCATCTACATCAAACTCTTTATCTAGCTTATTCATCAGCCATACATAGACAAAGATGAGAATCACAAAGACATAAATAGAGCCTTGCTGTGCAAACCAAAAACCTAACTTAAAGCCTCCTAATCGGATGTTATTGAGGGAATCTACTAAGAGAATCCCAAAGCCATAAGAGACTATAAACCAGATTGACATGAGTACCAACACGTAGGAAATATTCTTTTTCCAGTATTGCTGCATTGTTTTGTTATTTTCCATAATTTTCAATCATTTTGAGGTGTTAATATAAGTTTTAGAAGGTTTTATTTAAAAATAAAGCATTGTTTGTACAATAAACTCTCCTGCTGACTTTTTATCAGGATTTAAACGACCATCTGCACCATAGACAGGGCGTTGAGAGTATTGCAAGGTAACTTTAGAGTGATGCCCTTCTAGGTGTAAGTTAGCACCTATGTCAAATTGACTGCTACTCTCTTGTAATGCTTCAAAATCTTTATAAGTATAAGCTACAAAGGGCTGCAAACGACCTACTTTACCAAGTGTATTTTTGGGTAATAAAAAACCTGCTTGTGTGTAGAAGATTGTACCTGTACCTATAGTAGGCTGTGCATTTCCACCCGAAGATGCAATATTCATAATACCAACATTGCGAATATAATTAGGACCAAAGTCATAGTTATACAATACACTGTAGGCAGTAATTGCCATGTTTTTATCTCCACCAAAGGGATGATCTAAGAATAAATCTATCCCAAACAGATTCATATTATTACGCTGCACTGCTGTAGCTGCTCCATTGACATCACGTGCTGTAGTGCTAGCTGTAGCATTGGGGTGTATGTGATAGCCTGCTCCTATATTGAATACTTTTTTAGTACCTACATACGTGCCTACTTTGAAGGGTAAAAAAGTAGATTCTTTATCCAAAAACTGCCAAGTAAAGTAG